>JAFALX010000032.1 GCA_019234035.1 Candidatus Dormiibacterota bacterium
TCGCACGACCACCGGGGAGCGAGTCGGCCGGACCGAACGCGTCGCCGAGCGAGGCCGCGGGCGCGTACGTCGG
This sequence comes from Candidatus Dormiibacterota bacterium, assembly GCA_019234035.1. GTDB lineage: Bacteria > Chloroflexota > Dormibacteria > Aeolococcales > Aeolococcaceae > JAFALX01. The sequence continues at coordinate 74 of JAFALX010000032.1, forward strand.
CGTGCCCGCGCGGCGGATGTACTCGCCGAACATCATCGAGTGGCGGCACTCGTCCGCGATCTCGGTGAGCGCCCAGCGGGTGTGATGAGAGATGTAGTCCTCGTCATAGATGAAGCGGATCAGCAGCTGACTGAGGATGAGCTCGAACCACACGCCGGCCTGCGCCATCGAGCCCACCTCGTGCCGCGACAGCAGGATGCGCTGCTCCTGCGACATCCGCGCCCACAGCCGCGTCCCGTACAGCGAGACGCGATGCTCGGGCAGGAAGAAGCGGTCGTTCGCGATCGAGTCCGGCCACGCGATGTCGGTGTCGGGGTTGTACGACTTGTTGGCGGCAGCGCGAACCAGGCGTGCGGCGAGATCCTCTCGATCATCGGGCGCATGCGCCGGGGTGCCGTTCTGCGGCGCGACCGGTGCATCGAGCGTGGTGGCCATCGACTACCTCCTGAGGCTGCCTGTTACCCAGGGTAACAGGTAACATCCGAAGCGTGCAAGCCCCACCCGCAGACGGCGTGCAGCCGGCCACCGGCCGGCTCAAGCGCTGGGAGGGCCACCGCGAACAGCGGCGGCGTGACCTGATCGCTGCCGCAGTCATCGCCATCAGGCGTCAGGGGGCGGCGCTGACCATGGACGACATCGCGGCGGAGGCCGGGGTGGCGAAACCTGTGCTGTACCGGATGTTTCGCGACAAGGCGGAGCTGTACCGCGCGGTGGGCAGCAGCGTTGCCGAGCAGCAGCTCATCCCGGCACTGGTCGCCGAGCTGTCGCGCCGCCGCGAGCCGCGCGCATACGTGGCGGCGATGATCGACACCTACCTGAGACTCATCGAATCGGAGCCCGAGCTGTACCGGTTCGTCGTGCACCCGGCGCTCGACGAGCGCGCTGTCGAGCCCGATCTCGTGCGCACGTACAAGGAGGCGATCGCGGAGCACCTGTCGCGGGTGATCGGCAACGTGCTGCCCGGCGAGGGGCGCGCCCCCGCGCTGACGCAGTCGTGGTCGCGTGCGCTGGTCGGCATGGTGCACGAGGCCGGCGACTGGTGGATCGAGCAGCGCATGATGAGCCGCGCCGCGCTGACCGAGCAGCTGACCGATCTGGCGTGGGGCGGTGTCTCCACGCTGTTCGACGCGGCCGGGCCGCAGCGCGAGGTACAGCGCTAACCGCCGGTCTGGGCGCCGACCTCCCGCAGCGATTCGCCCAGGATGGCGGCGAGCCGCGCGGCCTCCGCCGCGCTCATCACGAGCGGTGGGTTGATGACAACAACGTCACCAAGCGGGCGGACGATCAGCCCGCGGCGGCGCGCCGCCAGGGTCACGCGCCGTCCCATGCGAAGCGCCGGCGCGAACGGCGTCCCGGACTCGTCGCGCAGCTCCACGCCGGCCATCACGCCGCGCCGCCGGATCTCGTGCACGAGCGGCAGCGTCTCGAGCTGCGCCAGCTCGCGCGACAGGGTGGCTGCGAGCTCACGACCTCGTTCGACGGTGTGCTCGCTCGCGAACAGCGCCAGCGACGCGCGCGCCACGGCGCACGCGAGGGGGTTGCCGCTGTAGGTGTGGCCGTAATACAGGGTGCGGTGCTCTGCGTACGGCCCGGTGAACAGCTCGAAGAGTGACTCCGCGACCACCGTCGCGCTCAGCGGAAGGTAGCCGCCGCTGAGCGCTTTGCCCAGCGTGAGGATGTCCGGCTCCACGCCGGCGCCGCCGCATGCGAAGAGGTCGCCCGTGCGGCCGAATCCGGTCGCCACCTCGTCGCAGATGACGACCAGCCCCGCCGACCTCGCGCGCCCGACCGCTGCTGCAAGCCACCCGTCGCTGTGCGGCAGCATGCCGGCTGCTCCCTGCATGCGCGGCTCCACGATGAAGGCCGCGAGCGTGTCGCCCTCTTCGCCCAGTATGTCCTCGAGCGCTCGGAGTGACTCGTCCTCGCCTGCGTGGTGCGGCGCCGGGACGCGCACAGCGTCGAACAGCAGCGGGTCGAGGCCGCGATGAAAGGGTTCGGAGCGGCCGACGCTGACGGAGCCGGCGGTGTCGCCGTGATACGCCTCCTCGAGCGAGAGAAACCGCGTGCGGGCGATGTGCCCGCGGCGTTGCTGTGCGAGCAGCGCGATGCGCAGCGCCACCTCGACTGCCGCCGCGCCCGCCTCCGAGTAGAAGACGCGGCTCAGGCCGCGTGGGGTGACCTGGGCGAGCTCCTCGGCGAGCAGCGCTCCCGGCGCGTGCGTCTGTCCGAGGAAGGTGCTGTGTGCCACGCGTCCCACCTGCTCGTGCAGCGCGCGGTCGAGCACAGGATGCGCGTGCCCGTGCACGTTGGCCCACAGGCTGGCGACGCCGTCGAGGTAGCGGCGGCCGTTCTCGTCGATGAGCCAGCACCCCTCACCGGAGCGGATGACGGGCGGCTCCTCGTCGAACCACTCGCCGGTTTGCGTGAACGGGTGCCAGACGTGCGCGCGATCCGCCGCCATGACGCGGGCGCGGTGCGGTGCGGCGTCCCCGCTGTTCAGCAACCGGTCGAGGTCGACTGCGGCTGCGCACGCAGCGGCAAGACGCTCAACATCATGCGTGTCGACCACACGTGGGATGACGCCGAGGACTGCCACATCGCACTGGGTGGCGATCTGCGCGGCGTTCTCCGCAGCGAACGCTGCATCGACACCTTCGCTGTCGCTGAGGATCACGCCGGCGACGCGCAGCCCGCGCTCGCGGGCGACGGTGACAGTGAGCGCACAGTGGTTGATCGTGCCGAGCCCGGCGCGTCCGACGATGACGGTGTCGGCGTCGAGCGACCGCAAGACGTCGGCGATTGTGTGTGCGCTCGTCAGCGGAACGAGAATCCCGCCGGCACCCTCGAGCACGAGAACGTCGGCGTCGTTCGCTCTCTCTCGCACGCGTGCGATCAGGCCATCGACATCGATGGACGCTCCCTCGGCTGCGGCCGCGGCACGGGGCGAGCGCGGCAGCGCGAAGGTCGCGAGCACCGAGTCGGGGGCGCTGTGCCCGGTCGCCGTCGCCAGCAGCTCGGCGTCCTCACCTGCGGTGCCGCGCTCGACGCCGGTCGCAACGAGCTTCAGCGCGTCGACGCGAAGGCCGCGCCGTTGCAGCGCGCCCGCGATCGCCGCAGCGACCACGGTCTTGCCGGCGCCGGTGTCGGTGCCGGTGACACCGATGATCAGTTGTGCGGCACCAGAAGCGTGCGCAGCGCGTCGGCGACGCCGGCGATCTGCTCGGGCTGGTGCAAGGCCGACAC
>JAFALX010000436.1 GCA_019234035.1 Candidatus Dormiibacterota bacterium
GGCATGGCTGCACGACAAGCGAGACGGACTGCACTCGCTGATCGTGCGCATCGACCGCATGCTCGACCAGCAGGTGGGCGACCTCCGCGTGCACGACGGCACTGCGGTGGTGCACATGCCCACGCAGGCGGAGCATCACCATCGCGAGGCGGTGCGGCTCGTGGTCCACCACCCGGAGATCGTGACGTTCCATTCCGACACCGCGACCAAGGCTGTCCGCCGCTTCGGCGACTGGCTCGCACGCCACGAGTCGATGGTGCAGCTCGTGTCCCTGGGAAATCGCAAGTACCGCCTCGCGGTCAACCCCGCGGAGCCGGCAGACGCCACACCGTCCGCGCCCGGCGACGCAGCGTGAATCTCACGCTCGCCGATCTGCGCGCGCTGCCGTTCGCATCCGCGCTGATCGGCGGCGACGGCGAGGTGGTTGCGAACACTCCCGAGTGGCGCGGGGACGGGCCCGGGTCTGCCTCGTATCCGGTGCGCCGCAGCCGTCTCGTCGTCTGCGTGGAGCAGGCCGCACCGAGTTGCGCCGCACTCCTCGACCGCGTGCTCGGCGAGCTCGACGCCGCCGGCGCCGAGGCGGCGCCGCCGTACTCGCTGCAGCTGCGCATGCTCGCCGCGTCGCTGCGTGTGGTCGCGGGACGCACAGTGCACGAGCACGACGTGCTGCCGGCCGGCGAGGTGCTGGAGCTGGCGCAGGCGGGCATCGAGGCGCGCACCGGCCTGCGGCACCGCATCGTCGGGTTCGAACGCGGAAGTGCAGTTGCGGTGCGCGGCGGTGCAGCAGCGGCGCTCGTGCTCGTCCAGCTCGCGGTCAATGCGGAGCGGCATGACGCGGCCAGCGCGGTGCACCTCTCTGCCGCCACCGGCGAGCTGCGCATCGAGTGGGCCAGCGACTCCGCCGGCAGTGTGTCCACGGCACGGCGCCGTCAGGACCGCGAGCGCTGGGGCCTCGGGTTTGCGCGCATCGCTGCGGACGCCATCGGCGGCGTCGTCCACCCGCCGCAGCCGCGCGACGATGGCATGGTCATGGCAGCGCTCGAGTTCGGCGTGCCACGGCTGTCGCTGCCGCTCGCGGCCGTGCGCGATGGGCACGTCGCCCGTGCGACGCGTGCCTGGGACGACGAGACCGGTGCGACCCCGGGGACCGCGGTCATCACCATGCCGCAGCTGCTCGACGCCGCCCACGCTGCCGCCGCGACATCAGGAGCGATCGCGCGCGCCGGGCCGTTCACCGCGCGCCAGGACGGCGACATCACGTGGCTCGCGGTTCCTCCCGACGATGTGGCGGACCGCGCTCGCGATGTGATCGACGGGCTCACCCACGAGCAGGCGCTGGTCGACGGTGTCGCCGAGCCGCGACGCTCGCGCATCGATGCGCTGGCGCAGCTGCTCGCGCATGCTCTGGGCGCGCCGCTGCAGCGCGTCCCATCGTCAACGTGGGTGCAGCGGATGCGCACGCTCGCCGGCCTCCATGGGCTGGCGATGCCGCTGCCGGAACCCGCGGGAGCCGGCGCCACCGATCCGGCGGTGTCGGCGCTGCTCGCCGCGGAGGCTGGTGAGCGGTTCGAGGTCGACGGCGAGGCCCTGTGGCTCGTGCTGCGGCCGGACCGTGCGAACAGCACGCTCGCGGCAGCGCTGCTCAGTGAGGGTCGGGACCGGGTCCGCCTGGGTTAGGTGCTGCACCTGCCGGCCACCAGGGGTCGGGCTCGCCGTCAAACGCGGAGTCGCGATGGTGAGCGCGGACGACGGTCTTGATGTTGCCGCGCACGTTGAAGTCGCCCACGACCTCGATGTATCGCGGCGCGAGCAGGGCGATGAGATCCGACATGACGATGTTGGTGACGTCCTCATGAAACACGTGGCGGTCGCGGAAGCCGTTGATGTACAGCTTCAACGACTTCAGCTCGACGATGCGCGGCCCGGGCACGTAGCGCACGTGCAGGGTGGCGAAGTCAGGGAACCCCGACCGCGGGCACAGGCAGGTGAACTCGGGAATCGTGAACAGCACCGTGTAATCGCGCTCCGGGGTGCGGTTGTCGAACGCCTCGAGCTTCGCCTCGCGGATCATCCGCTCGCCGTACAGGTCTTCGGTCATCGGGTTGCCTCACGCGGACGCAGACGCAGTGAGCGCAGCGGGATGGGGCTGAAGTTCGTGTCACGGTCGTACACGTCGACGCGCTCCCAGCGCTTCAGCGCGGTGACGATCGCGTAGGTGAGCGGCGTCGCCAGAATCTCGTACAGCACCTTCACGATCCACACGTCACGGATGATGACGAGCAGCAGTGACCACGGCTGCGTCCCTGCGAACGCAAGCGAGATGAACACAGCGCTGTCCACACCCTGCCCGATCAGCGTGGAGCCGATCGTTCGCGTCCAGAGGAGGCGTCCGCGCGTGAAGACCTTGAGGCGCGCCAGGACGAACGCGTTGAGGAACTCGCCGCACAGGTACGCGACGAGCGAGGCCAGCACGAGGCGCGGCGTCTGCCCGAGGATGCGGGCGTACGCGGCCTGATCGGGATAGTGCGCGTTGGCGGGGATCGCGATTGCGGCTGCGATGAAGAGAACCACGATGATGTTCGCCAGGAACCCGCTCCAGATCACGATCCGCGCCGTGGCGTACCCCCACACCTCGGTGAGCACGTCGCCGAACAGGTAGGCGAGCGGGAAGATGACGATGGCCGCGGGCGCCGTCAGCGGCCCGATGTCCGCGATCTTGCCCGCGATGATGTTCGAGGTGACGAGCGCTGCCACGAACAGCGCGGAGACGAGCAGCAGCAGCGGGCTGGGAGTGCTCGGTCGCCGGGTCGTCTCGGCCATGGGCGGCTAGCGTAAAGGAGCGGTATACCGCCGCAGCGCCGTCACAGAGCCCGAATGCGGAGCTCTAGGCGTTGATGGCCTGGAGCTTCGCCAGCACCTCGCCGGTGAGGTTGCGCACGCCCTGCGGGTCCGATGTGACCCCGGACGGCAGGTACTGCAGGATGACGCTCACGTACCTGTCCTGCTGCAGCACCTCGGCGTCGATGCCCGTGGGATTCGACCTGATCGAGAACGAGAAGGAGTACGTGCCCAGATTGTCTTGAACCGCCGGGGCGGTGGCGTCGCTGCACGACTGTGCGGCGGTGAAGAACTGCGTGACGAACGTGTGCGCGTCGGCCGCGCTGTCGAAGCCCACGACCACGTTGCCGTACACCCGCCCCGAACCCGCCTGGATCTGGCTCTTGTACTGGTACTGCGTGCCGGTGGCCTGGTTCGGGCTGCACTTCACGCTGGTCAGATCGGGCACCGCCGTCGGGCTCAACGCGACCGCGCCGCTCTGGAAGTCGTTCGTGTTCAGTGGTGCGTTCGAGAGCGTCACGATCGGCGTCGGCGTCGGACCGGATGGACCGGATGCCGGCTGACTTGGTGCCGAGCCGCCCCCTCCACACGCGGCGAGACCCAACGCGGCGACACCGCCGGCAGCGATTGCAATCCCTGGCCTGAGAGGTGCGTTCATACGTTCGCAATCCATCGTACTGGTATCATCGTGAGCGCACGGCGACAGCGCTGTTGAGAGGAGGTTCAGGGATGCTCGCGAACGCCAGGTACCAGGCCACACTTCCCGCAAGCAACTTCGAGCGCGCGAAGGCGTTCTACGCCGACAAGCTCGGACTGACGCCGGCGTCCGATGTGCCCGCCGGTGCCTTCTACGAGAGCAACGGGACGCGCTTCCTCCTGTTCCCGTCAAGCGGCGCGGCCTCGGGCACACACACGCAGCTGGGCTTCGATGTCGATGACATTGCGGCGACGGTGAAAGACCTCGAGGGCCGCGGCGTGCACTTCGAGGAGTACGACTTTCCGGGGTTCGACAAGGCGACGCGCATCGCGACCGTTGGCGGCGTGCAGTCGGCGTGGTTCAAGGACACCGAGGGCAATCTGCTCGGGATCGTGCAGCTCGCCGAGGACTGACGCGCTACGCCTCCTGCCCGGCTCCGCTGTCGACCGCCCGCTGCAGCAGCGTGAGCAGCGCGCGTTGATCCCCGTACGACAGACCGGCGACTGACGGCGATCCCTGAAAGAACCGCGACCGCATGCGCCGCGCGAGCCGCTGTCCCGCAGCTGTCAGCTGGACCCGGTGCACGCGAGCGTCATCTGGATCGGCAACACGCTGCACGAGCTCCCGCCTCTCGAGCCGGGTGATGAGACCGGTGATGTTCGAGGCATCGCACTCGAGCCAGTCGGCCAGCTCGCGCATCGAGGGCTCTTCATGCAACAGGTTCATGAGCACCGCGGCCTGCGCGCCGCTGAGGCCGAACTGCTGAGCGCGCTCCTCATCGAACGCATCCCACTGATGCACGAGCTCGTAGACAGCGTGGGCGATCGCCTCCGACAGATCCGTCGGCGACGGTTCGACCTGGGGCGCCGACCGTGTCATCCGTCAGTAAGCGTACGACAAAGCGTCCCGCGTATCGCAGCGTACGCTTGACACATCAAGCAATCAGCGATCACACCTCGATCGTCGCTTCGGGCTGCGCCGCGGGCTGACCCGATCCGCCCCTGATGATCAGCTGATCGCCGTCGGCGTCGACATCCACGACGTCGTCCTCGCGGAACCGTCCCTCGAGGATCGCCATCGCGATCGGGTCCTCCAGCTTGCGCTGAACCAAGCGCTTCAGCGGGCGAGCGCCGTACGTGGGGTCGTATCCCTCGCGGGCGAGCAGGTCGAGTGCGGAATCCGAGACGGCCAGGCTGAGCTTGCGCGCCTGCAGCCGCAGGCTCAGAGCGCGCAGCTGGATCTCCACGATCTGGCGCAGCTGCTTCGGATCGAGCCGCGAGAACAGGATGATGTCGTCGACGCGGTTCAGGAACTCCGGACGGAAGTGCTGACGCAGCTCGGTGAGCACCGTGTCACGCACGCGCTCCCAGTGCTCCTGCGACGCGTCGTGGGGCATGTCCGCGATCAGATGCGAGCCGATGTTGCTCGTCATGATGATCACCGTGTTGCGGAAGTCGACCGTGCGGCCCTGGCCGTCGGTAAGGCGACCGTCGTCGAGCAGCTGCAGCAGCACGTTGAACACATCGCCGTCCGCCTTCTCGATCTCGTCGAGCAGCAGCACCGTGTACGGCCGCCGGCGCACCGCCTCGGTGAGCTGACCGCCCTCGTCATACCCGACGTATCCGGGCGGCGCGCCGATAAGCCGCGTCACGGAGAACTTCTCCATGTACTCGCTCATGTCGATGCGCACCATCGCCCGCTCGTCGTCGAACAGCAGCTCCGCGAGCGCGCGGGCCAGCTCCGTCTTGCCCACACCGGTGGGCCCCAGGAAGATGAACGACCCAATCGGGCGGTTGGGATCCGACAGCCCGGCGCGCGCACGGCGCACCGCATTGGCCACTGCACCGATGGCGTCGTCCTGCCCGACCACGCGGTTGTGCAGGTCCTGCTCCATGCGCAGCAGCTTCTGCATCTCGCCCTCGAGCATCTTGCTCACGGGGATGCCGGTCCAGGTGGACACGACGCGGGCGATGTCCTCCTCGGTCACCTCCTCCTTGAGCAGCGGGTGGTCCCCCTGCAGCTCGAGCAGCCGCGACTGCTCCTGCTCGAGCCCGCGCTGCAGCTCGATGAGCTGGCCGTACTTGAGCTCGGCGGCACGCTGGAAGTCGGCTGCGCGCTCGGCGCGCTCGGCGTCGTGCTTCACCGACTCGATGCGCTCCTTGATCTCCTGGATCGCGGTGATCGCGCTCTTCTCCTGCTCCCAGCGGCTGCGCAGTCCCTTCGCCTTCTCTTGCAGATCAGCGAGCTCCTTCTCCAGCGCGTTGAGCCGTTCGCGCGAGGCGGCGTCGGTCTCCTTCTTGAGCGCCTCGCGCTCGATCTCGAGCTGGCGGATCTCGCGCTCGACGACGTCGAGCTCGGTCGGCAGCGAATCGATCTCGATACGAAGCCGCGAAGCGGCTTCATCCACAAGATCAATCGCTTTGTCCGGAAGAAACCTGTCTGTGATGTAGCGGTCGCTCAGCACGGCGGCGGCGACGATCGCGGAGTCGGTGATGCGCACACCGTGGTGCACCTCGTACCGCTCCTTGAGCCCGCGCAGGATGCTGATCGTGTCCTCCACCGACGGTGGGTTCACCACGATCGGCTGGAAGCGGCGCTCCAGTGCGGCGTCCTTCTCGATGCGCTTGCGGTACTCGTCGAGCGTCGTCGCGCCGATGGTGCGGAGCTCGCCGCGCGCCAGCGCCGGCTTGAGCAGGTTGCCCGCGTCCATCGCGCCCTCGGCGGCGCCCGCACCGACGATCGTGTGCAGCTCGTCGATGAACAGGACGACGCGGCCGTCAGAACCGGTGACCTCCTTGATCACCGCCTTGAGCCGGTCCTCGAACTCGCCACGGTACTTCGTGCCGGCGACGAGCGAGCCCAGGTCGAGCGCCACAACGCGCTTGTCCTTCAGGCCCTCGGGCACGTCACCCGACGCGATGCGCTGCGCGAGTCCCTCCACGATCGCGGTCTTGCCGACACCGGGCTCTCCGATGAGCACCGGGTTGTTCTTGGTGCGGCGCGACAGCACCTGAATGACACGGCGCACCTCGTCGTCGCGGCCGATGACCGGATCGAGCTTGCCGCGCCGGGCGGCGTCGGTGAGGTCGCGCCCGTACTTCTCGAGCGCCTGGTACTTGCCCTCGGGATTTGGGTCGGTGACGCGCTGGGAGCCACGCACCGCCTCGAGCGTCGAGTAGACGCGGTCGCGCGTAACGCCCGCCTGCTGGAGCAGACGCGTTGCCTCGCCGCTCGGCTGCGCCAGCAGACCGAGCAGCAGGTGCTCGGTGGAGACGTACTCGTCCTTGAGCTGCGCCATCTCGTCGAACGCCGACATGAGGACGGCGCGAAGCGCCTGCCCGATCTGCGGCTCGCCACCGCCGACCTGCTTGGGCCGGTTGTCGAGGGTCGCTCTCACGCGGGCGGCGAGCGGCCCGGGAGCGACCTCCATTCGCTGCAGGAGCGTTGGGACGAGGCCGTCCTCCTGCTCGAGCAGAGCCAGAAGGAGATGCTCGGGTTCGACGGTCGCGTGCTGCAGCTGCTGGGCTGCCTGCTGCGCCGCCTGCAGGGCTTCCTGAGATCGTTCGGTGAATCTGTCCAAGCGCACGAGGGGTAAATACCCAGTCCGCGTGTCGGGTAATCGGTCAGCGAGTGGCCGGCGAAGCGCTGAGACTTCGGAGATGGGACACTAGCTGCGATGCGCCTTCCCAGGGCCCGGCGGGCGACTGCCGGGATTGGCGCGATCGTGATCGTTGTTTTGGCCACGATGCTGCTGGCCGGTTGCGGCGCTGCGGCACGGGCCTCGTCACGTCCGGTCAGCGCCTCCGACGCCAACCGCAAGCCCTGGTATGGGCTCACCGTCCTGCGTGACCACATCGCCTTCACGGGCGCGCCCACGGCAGCCGGCCCGCCGATCACCGCGAGCTCCGGCATCCTCGTCGACATCGACACTGGCCAGATCCTCTGGCAGCACGAACCCCACCGGCGGCTGGCGCCGGCAAGCACCATCAAGCTGCTGACATCGATGGTGGTGCTCGAGAACTTCGCGCCCACCAGGCTGATCACGGCGACGCCGGAGGCGCTCTTCGCCGGCACCGACGAGACCACCATGCACATCGATCCCGGCGAGAAGCTGACGGTGCAGGAGCTGATGACCGGTCTGCTCATGGTGAGCGCCAACGATGCCGCCAACGTGCTCGCCACCGAGACCGTGGGGATGGAGAAGTTCGTCGCCGCGATGAACGCGCAGGCGCAGGCCGTCGGGCTGCAGGACACGCATGCGACCTCGCCGGTCGGTCTGGACGACGACAACATGTACTCGTCGGCGTACGACCTGGCCGTGCTGGCGACGCTCGACTACACGCACTGGCAGCTGTTCCGCGACATCGTGGACACGCAGCAGACCGTCCTCCCCGCGTCCGCGCTGCACTCGGAGTTCGAGCTGACCAACGTCGATCAGCTGCTGCAGCTGTACCCGGCCGCGGTCGGCATCAAGACGGGATACACCGGCAATGCGGGAAACTGCCTCGTCGGGCTCGCGGTGCGCGACGGGCACCGGCTGCTGAGTGTGCTGATGAACGAGCCCGACTACATCTTTGCGACGTCGCGGACGCTTCTCGACTGGGGCTTCACGCAGGAGGGGTTGCCGACGCAGTACCCGACGCCGACACCGAAGCCGACGCCGGCTCCATCGCCCAGCCTCGCCGCGGCGACGCCCGCGGCTCACACCTGATGCAGCTGACCGTCCTCGGCAGCGGTGACGCCTTCAGCGGTTGCGGCTGCAACGCGGGGTACCTCGTCGACGGCCGCGTGCTGATCGACTGCGGCGCGCCGGTCCCCGCGCTGGTCCGCCGTGCCGGCATGGACCTGCAGCGGCTGCGCCTGATCCTCGTCACGCACTTCCACGCCGACCACACGTTCATGCTGCCGGTCGTCATCGGCGCCGCCGCGCTCGCCGACGCGCCGGTGGAGGCCGGCCTGGTCATCGCCGGGCCCGTGGGCACACGGGAGTACGTGAAGCGGCTGCTGCAAACCGGTTTCGGCCATCACATCATCGAGCTGATCCGCGATACCATCGCGCCACAGTTCGTGATCCTGGACGACGGCGACGACGTGGAGATCGCCGAGTACCGAGTGCGCGCGCATGCCGTGGTGCACAGCCTCGGACCGTCGCTCGCGTACAGCGTCACTGACCCCACGGGAGCGCGCGTCGGCTTCAGCGGTGACAGCACCTTGTGTCCGGGCCTTGCGCGCGCGATTCGCGGCTGTGATCTCTTCGTCTGCGAGTGCACCGGATGGGGCGCGCCGGTGCCCGGCGGCCATCTCTACAGCGAGGAGGTCGCAGAGCTGATGGCGGCGAATCCGTCCACCCAATTCCTCCTGAGCCACCTCAAGGAACGCAACGCGCTGCCGGGCGCGCTGATCGCACACGACCTGCTCACGCTCGATGTGGGCGGACGACGCCAAGGGTAGCGTCACTGGCGTGCGGCAGTGACGTTGGCGTGGCGCCACCCAGCCGACGGTGCCGGGCAGCACGACCTCATGAGCCGGCCCTCCGCCGTGGGCCGGCGCGCTTTCCGTGCGCCTTGCGAGGCGCCACATAGTCGTCGAAGAGTGCTCTGCCCACGTCACTAAGGCTCCGCGACTCGGACGCCGCCTTCTTCTTGGCCTTCTCAAACACGTCCGGTTCAATTCGAAACTGCACTCGTGGCGACGTGCCGACGCTCAGTGATGGCCGCCCGACTTTGCGGCGCTTGGCCTGCGCCAGGTCGTAGCCGGCCTCAGCCTCGCGCGCCAGGTCTTCGACGTCGCGATCGGTCAGTACTTTTCCGGATCGGGTTCTCATGCCAGTTTCCGATACTCCAGTGCCTCGAGGTACTGCGGTCTGTACGCGGCGCGCAGTGTCATCGCGTGCACTATCAAGAGCCGCGCGTCGTCCAGCGCGATGGCGACAACCTCAAGTGCCGTGCCGTGCTCGTCATCACCGAGATAGAGAGAGCGATCATCTGGGGTCGACGAATCGGGTGGCGCAGGCTCGTCGA
>JAFALX010000219.1 GCA_019234035.1 Candidatus Dormiibacterota bacterium
GGTCCGGACGGCACCGTGTACGCGTTCACACGTGAGACCACCCCATCGGCGGACAAGGCCCATCCCTTCAGCCCCGGTGACCCGCCAGGCTCGCCTGGCTCCGGCGCGCGCAAGTTCGTCTCCATCTCGCACGACCACGGCAAGACATGGAAGACGTCCACCCTCGATGCCAGCGCCGTCGACTGCGCGGGCAACTGCGACAGCCCGATCGTCGGGACGGTCGATCCGCACAACGGCAACGTGTACGCGGTGTGGGCGCAGAACCGCTTCGTCAACGGCAAGGCACTCGAGAACGATGCGATGTTCTCGGCGTCAACCAACGGCGGCAAGACCTGGACCAAGCCGGTCGTGCTCAACGACGACACGAGCGGGCTCGACCACAGCTTCCCGGGTGTCAGCGTTGCACCGAACGGTCGCGTCGACGTCGCCTGGTACGACTACCGTGACGACCACCTGTTCAACCCGAGCAGTACGACGAAGACGGAGACGTACTACGGCGTCTACTACACGTACTCCAACGACGGCGGGCGCACATGGGCCGCGAACGTCCGCGTCACCGACCGGCCGATGAACAAGAACGCCGGCTACAGCCTGTCGAGCCAGAACGGACTGCGCGGACCGGTCGCAATTGCATCGGGCAACAACGCGACGTACTTCGCGTGGTCCGACTCGCGTGCCGGAACTGTCGACAACCCCGTCGAGGACTACTACTTCACGTCGGCGCAGTACGCGGCTGCGGCCGCACCGGCGACCACGGGCGCGACGCCCGCCTGGGTCTGGGGTCTGCTCGGCGGAGTGAGCGCGCTGACGCTGGGCGGACTCATCCTCGTCGCGCTGGCTGCCCTGGCGAGGTCGCGCGAGCGTGAAGCCGATGAGCTGCGCGTCGCGCGCTAGCTCAGTTTCCAGCGCTCGTCGGGCAGCAGCGCGCTGTGCGCTGCTGCCGTGGGAGCGGGCGACCGTGCCACACGCGGCTCCCCGAGCGACCTGACGCCGCTCGGCACCGCGTCACACGGCCGGCTCTTCTTCCTGCAGACGCAGCGCCGAGTGCGCAAAGAATGCAGGCAGTCCCAGGGCGAATCCCTGCCCGTAGCGAATGCCGAACTGCTGCATCGACTCGACCATGCGCAGGTCGGAGATGCCCTCGGCGATGAGCGTCGCGCCACTTGCCTCGGCGAACGTCACCACCGCACGCACCGCTCCCGCGGAGCTGGGCTCGTCGACATGTTCCGTGAGCCGTCGCGCCACCTTGATGAACTCTGCCTCGGCGGCCTCGAGCACCTCGAGAGTCGAGTGCCCCTCACCGACATCGTCGAGTGCGAAGCGGAAGCCATGCCGGCGGTACTCCGCCAGCACCGAGCGCAGCCGCGCCAGGTTGCGGATCACCTCGCGCTCACTGATCTCGAGCACCACCTCGCTCGGAAGACGTTCCGTCCAGCGCAGGAGCATCAACATCTGATCGCTGCCGTGCACCGGATCGAGCAGCGCCCGCGCGCTGACGTTGACGAACAGAAGCGTTCCGTCCGGCATCTCGCCCGCGCCCTCGAGCGCTGCGCGGCGGCTCACCCAGTCGAGGTCGCGCGAGTACCCGAGCTTCTGTGCCGCAGCGAAGAGCTCTTCCACCGACGTGCCCGCGTCGGCGCCGGCGGGTCGCAGCAGCGCCTCGTAGCCCATGACCTTCCCGGTGTCGAAGCGCACGATCGGCTGGTACGCAGAGCGCACGAGGCGCCGCTCGAGCACACCCTCGAGGCGTTCGACCCAGCCGCTGGCGCGATCCCCGGAGCGAAGGCTGGCAACGGTGACGCTGCCGATGCGCTCACGTTTCGAGCGCAGCAGCGCCGAGTCCGCGCGCGCGAGCAGCGCGTCGCCGGATTCGCAGCCGTCCCACTGCGCGACGCCCGCTGACGCGCGCTCGGGAGTGAAGTCGGTGAGCCGCTGCACCACCGCGGCGCCTTCGTCCGCGGTGCAACCGGGCATGAGCACTGCGAACTCGTCGCCGCCGTACCGTGCCAGGAAGTCCTCGTCGCGCAGCGCCGCCCTCCAGCCCTGGGCGACGGCGACGAGGAGCTGATCGCCGCGCTGGTGACCCCAGTCGTCGTTGAACTCCTTGAAACCATCGAGGTCGAGCAGCGCCACCGACAGCGGTTCGTTGCGGTGTTCCGCGCGCGACAGGCACAACGTGAGCTGTTCATTCCACGCGCGCCGGTTGCCGACGCCCGTGAGCGGATCGAGGCGCGCCGCGTCGGCCAGCAGCCGCTCCGCCTTCTTGCGCGCGGAGATGTCCTTGATCAGGGCGATGCGGCGCCGCGTTCCCTGTCCGCTGAGCGTGTGCACGACGGTCTCGACCTCCACCACGCGCCCGTCACGGCGCAGCAGGCGCCCCTCGTTGTGCCACGGCGTCGAGTTGTTGTCGACCCCTGCCAGCTGCTCGGCCAGCACCTCGCGCTCCGCTTCGGGCGAGAGGAGCACAACGTCGGTGCCCTCGAGCTGCTTCGCCGAGTACCCGCTCATCGCTGCGAAGGCGTCGTTCACGTAGACGACGCGGCCGCTCTCCGACACCAGGAGCCCCGCTCCCAGCTCACTCAGCGCCTCGAGCAGCGCGTTGGTCCGTTCGTTGGTGGCGCGCAGCTCCACGGAGAGGTGGACGCGGGCCATCGCCACCGACACCGAGGCGGCGAACTCCGACAGCGTGACCAGCTCGTCGCTGCCGAACAGCGGCGAGAACGCACTGGCGACGACGACGAGCAGGTACTCGCCGAACTTCGTCGGCATCGGCACCACCGCGAGGTTGCCGTCGAGCAGCCGCGGACCGGTGACGGCGGAACGGCGAACCCGCAGCACGAGCCCGTCGAGCTGGCCGAGCGGGAGGTCGCCTTGCGACGCCACGATGGAGCCGTCGGGACCGAGCAGCAATCCGGCGCGGGCGCCAACGAAGCGCATCGCCCACTCAACCGCCCTGGCCGCCATCGCGCCGACGTCATCCGCAAACGTGAGCAGCGCGGCGTTGGCGCCCCGGTACGCGCCTGTCTCCGCCTCGCGCCAGTGGCGCCGGAGCCACCGCGGCGGCGCGAACCCAACGTAGAACCACGGCACCGCCGCGCTGACCACGACCTGCAGCGCGAGACCGATGACGGAGTTGACCGGCTGTGCCTTCCCGTTCGAGGCGGCGGCCGCAACGAGCGTCGTGCCGACCGCGACGACGAGCGCACCAGCAATCCCGAGGTAGCCGGTGGAGAGTGCGCGGAGGCGCTTGCGCTGCACCACCGCGAGCCGCCGTGCCGCGAGGCGAAAACGCAGCGCCGGCTCGATGACGCACAGCGCCCACTCCACGACCAGGGCGCACACGACGATGAGGGCGAACGTGGACGGCTTCTGGTTCTGCGGCCCGAGCGCCAACGGCACCGCGAGGGCCGTCGAGACGATCAGCAGAGCAAGCAGCGCCAGGCGCGCGCGCAGCGACACGGGCAGCAGCGTGTTGCGGAGCTCGACCAGAGCATAGGCCGACGCCATGAAGAAGATCAGGTCGAGCACCGGGACGATCGGAACGGTCTGCTTGACGACCGCGCTCAGCTCGCCGCCGGCGCTGACGAGCGCGAGGAGACCGAGCGCAGCAGCGAGCCACGCACGCGTGCGACCGCGCCACCGCACCCACGCGGCGACAGCGAGCGCTCCGATCAACGCGAACCCGGCCGCGTTGATATGAGAGAGCGCGGCCCCTGCGCCGGTCACCCCAAACCCCAAGCCATAGTGCTGGCTCCGATCGTCCGCTCCAGACGAGCGTGGCTGCGGTGCGAGGCGGTAACGCGTTCGTTGCGGAAACGGTCGCTCGCGGTGAAAGCGACACCCGCAGAAGCCGTCCGGTCAGCCGGAGGCGAGCTCGCCGGCGCCCGTCGCCTCGCGATACGACGTCTCGACGAGGCCCGCGACCACGCCGACCTCCTCGTCGTTGCGTGGCGCGAACACCATCACCGCCATGCTCGGGCCGTGCATCCGCGCCGCCAGCGGGTGCGGCTCGGCCCAGCCGGCGTCGATCGCCGCAGTCGCGACGTCATACGGCAGGACGATGTGCAGACTCTCGTCGGGCGCGGGGTGGAGATGGGCGAACTCGCGGCCCACCATGAACGACGTCGCGGGTCCGCGAGCGGAGTCGGGCTCGAGCACCAGCGCGCGCGCGCCCGGGACCGACACGCCCGATCGCTCCTCGACGACGCCGGGCAACGCGAACACACGCTGCGCCAAGGCGTCGCGTGGCGACGAATCCTCGGGCTGCTGGTCCAGCTGCTGGTGCGGCATCCCGAGCGACGTGGCCGGCTTGGGCCCGTTGCGGCGTGGCAGTGCTGCGGTCATCGACCGCCACGATGACAGATCTCAGGCGGAGCCGACGAGCGTCACGTCCGCGCCCGCCGGCGCGTGCTTGTGGATGTAGGCCTCGAACTCGTCCGGTGGCAGCGGCCGCGAGAAGAGGAAGCCCTGACCCAGGCGGCACTCGCGCTCCATGAACGTCTGCGCCTGGTCGGCGCGCTCGATCCCCTCGGCGATCGCCTGCACGTGCAGGTTGCGGCTCAGGTCGAGGATGGTGCGCGCCACTGCCGACAGCTCGCCGCGCGCGCTCGCGCTGTTCACGACAGAGGTGTCCACCTTCAGGATGTCGATCGGGAACTGCTCGAGGTTGCTCAGCGAGGAGTACCCGGTGCCGAAATCGTCGACCGCGATGCGCACGCCGAGCTCGCGCGCGGCGGTGAGGAATGTGCGTGCCTTGTCCGGCGCCGTCATCAACGCGGTCTCGGTCATCTCGAGCACGAGCTGGTGTGGCGCGAGCTCCGATGACTCGAGGGCGGCCGAGACGTCGGCGATGAGCGCCAGATCGGTCAGCTGCACCGCGGAGATGTTGATGCTGATCCAGTCGAGCGCCGGCCCCCGTCGCGGAACCACGGTCCTGCCAGCCGGCACGATTCACCGAGCACCCAGCGCCCGATGTCCCGCATCGCGCCGGATCGTTCCGCCGCGGCGATGAACTCTCCTGCCGCGATGAGACCGCGGGTCGGGTGCTGCCAGCGCAGGAGCGCCTCGCCGCCGACCACCGCGCCGGAGTTGAGGTCGACGACCGGCTGAAAATGCACGCGAAGCTCCTCGCGCGGCAATGCCACGCGCAGGTCCGACTGCAGCTGCATCTCGTCGAGCATGTGCGCGTGTGTCGCCGGGTCATAGAGCGCCAGCTGATTGCGTCCGCGCGCCTTCGCCTGGTACATCGCGGTGTCGGCGTGGCGCACCAGCGTTTCGACGTCGTCGGTGGGCATTGCCGCCGCGACCCCGACGCTGACCGATGCGATCACGTCGCCCTGACCGGTGTGCACCGGCGCCTGCATGGCCTCGACGACGCGCCGCGCCACCGCGCGAGCACGCTCGGACACGCCCTCGAGGATGATGCCGAACTCGTCGCCGCCGAGCCGGGCGACGGTGTCGCTCACGCGCACACACGATTCGATGCGTGTCGCCGCCGCGACGAGCACGGCGTCGCCGACCGCGTGGCCCTTGGTGTCGTTCACGGCCTTGAAGTGGTCGATGTCGACGAACATCACCGTCGTCGCCGACTTCATGCGTTTGTTCTTGCGCAGGGCGTGCGCGAGGCGCTCGTTGAAGAGCGTGCGGTTGGGCAGGCCCGTGAGCCCGTCGTGCACCGTGTTGTGCGCAAGCTCTTCCCGCAGCCGAATGCGCATGGTGACGTCGCGCATGTTCACGACGACTCCGCCGACATCCGCGTCGCCGAGGAGGTTCGTGAGCGTTGCCTCTCCGACTCGCGCCGTGCCGTCGCGGTGCTCGAGCTGCAGCTCCAGTGACGCCGAACGCTCTTGACCCGTGGTGAGGTCGCTGACGACCGACTGAAAGCGCACCGCGTCCTCGGGCTGCAGCAGCATCGCAAACGGCTGCCCCACAACCTCGGATGCGCGATATCCCAGAAACGGTTTGATCGCCGGGCTCTGATACGTGATGACCCCGCCGCTGTCGAGCACGGTCGTGGAGTCGGTCGAGCGCTGGATCAGGGCACGGAAGTGGCGCTCGCGGCTGGCGAGCTCGCGCGTTCGCTCAGCGACGCGCTCCTCGAGATGCCGGTTGAGCTGCCGGTTCTCGCGGAGCGTGATGGCCTGGCGGATGAGGAGCACGCCGAGCAGTCCGCGCACGTTCCACACGTAGAACATCGTCAGGCCGCCGTGCAGATTCACCGCCACGGCCACGAGCAGCGCGATGGCGACGAAACCGTACGGCAGCACGACGCTGACGGTGCTCCAGCGGCGATCGAATGGACTGTCCGGCTGGCCGGACGGTACCAGCGCAGCGATGCCGATGAGGTAGTACGCGACGACCCACATCACGTCCATGCCGTTGACCGTGCTGTATACGCCGATTGTCGTCAGGTACGTGAAGAGGGAATCCGCGATCGAATAGAGCAGGATTCCGGAGCAGAGCAGCACCAGCGCGAGCCGCCATTCGCCGCGCGCAGCCCTGAGCAGTGAGAGGGCGACGGTGAGCAGGATGACGTCGCCGATCGGGTACGCCAGACCCAGGGCGTTCTCCAGGGCTCCGCCCGAGTGCGACGCGAACAGCGCGCCCATGACGGTCGTCCAGCTGACGGCAAGGAGCCCGCCTGCGACCAGCAGGCCGTCGAGAAGGTGGCGCACGCTGGCTTCGCCGCGCCGGAAGAACGCGACGAGCGCGACCGCGGCAAGCGGCACCGCCGACAGGTAGCCGACGTCGGCGAGCGACGGATACGGCACGGCCTCGCCGCGCAACACCTCGTAGTACGCCCAGGCGCCGCTGCCGAGGCCCCAGACCGCGGCGGACGCGCCCAGCATGAGCCATGCGAAGCGGCGGCGAGCGCGTGTCCGCAGCGCCGCGACGAGACAGCACCCCGCGGCGAAGAATGGCGCGACGATCTGCGTGATGTCGTCCATCACCGTCGTCAGGTGATTGCCGCCCCACTGGAACTGCAGCCACAGCGCTATGAAGACAGTCGTCGGCAGGGTGAAGGCGATCCCTGCCCGAAGCGACCGCGACGCCGGCAACCTCAACGCGGTGAACGCAGACACAGTGACCTCGTTGGCACGGTCCGCCGTCCGGCCGCTGGTTTGCCGGTCAGGATCGCACCTCAGTCGTGGAAATCCGGCCCGGCAGCGGGTAACGAATGCAACGGCCACACCACCGCCGCGTCGCAGTGGCGCAGCTATGAGCGCTCGCGCACCCAGCGGAGCAGGGCGGCGTCTCCCGGCAGCGGGCGACATTCGGCAAGCCGGAACCGTCGCAGCGGTAGGTCGGGTGCGTCGAAGAGCGCGGGCCCGGCGCCGACCGCCGTGGGAGCCACGGTGACGATGACCTCGTCGACACGGTCGATCGCGAGCGCCTGACCCGCCACCGATCCACCACCGGCCAGCCACACCCGCTGGTGGCCGGCCGCCTCGATCTCCTCGAACGCGGTCTCCAGTGAGCCCGACACGGCCCGCAGCGGCTTGTCCGTCGCGCCGGCGGCGGCGACCAAGCCTTCATCGTGGGTGATCAGCCACGTCGGCAGATCGCCGTGCGGCCACCCGTGCCCCCCGCGCAGCAACCAACGCAGCGTGGATGCGCCGACGATGATCGCGTCCACCGACTTCACCATCGCCTCGAAGTCGGAGCTGTCATCGCCGCCGGGGGCAACCTGCTCCGTGTCGTCTGACGCCTCAGGCGAGCCCATGAGGTCGAGGAAGTCGAGGCTGTCGCCGGCGGTTGCGATGCGCCCGTCCATCGACATGGCCGTGAACCAGACGACGTGCACAGCCGGGTTACGACGACGTCGCTGTCGCGCGGAACGCCAGATACTGATGCACCGAGCGCACGGCGGCGGATCCCTCGCCCACCGCCGAGGCGACGCGCTTCATCGAGCCTGAGCGCACGTCGCCGACTGCGAACAGACCTGGATGGCTCGTCTCGAACGGCAGTGGCGTGCGCTGCAGCGCGTCCCACTGTTCGCCGAGGTGCTTGCGGCCGAGCTCGAGATCGGTGAGCACGAAGCCGTGATCGTCGAGCGCCACACACCCCGACAACCATTCCGAGCTCGGCTCGGCGCCGATGAACGAGAAGAGCGCGGCGCATGGAATCTCTGTCTCACCGTCTGGGTGCCTCACCCGAACGCTGCGCAGCGCAACGTCGCCGTACAGCCCGGTGACCTCGGCGTTGGTCATCACCTCGATCGACGGATCGCCCATGATGCGTTCCACGAGATACCGCGACATGCTCTTGCCGAGGTTGTCGCCGCGGATGACAATCCGCGTGGCGCAGCCGCTCTCGGCGAGGAACAGCACCGCCTGCCCGGCGGAGTTACCGCCACCGACGACGATTACCGGCGACGGGCCGCACAGCCGTACCTCGGCCGTGGTGGCAGCGTAGAAGACGCTCGTTCCCTCGAAACGGTCGAGGCCGGCAACATCGAGCCTGCGGTAGCGTGCGCCCGTGGCGGCGATGACCGCGCGGCCCGCGACGTCGGCGCCGTCGCTGAGCGTCAGCATCAGGTAGCCGTTCTCGTCGCGGAGCGACGCGACCGTGCAGGGCGCGGTGAGCTGAGCGCCGAACTTCTCCGCCTGCACGAAGGCACGCTGGGTCAGGTCGCCACCCGAGATTCCGGTGGGGAACCCGAGATAGTTCTCGATCCTCGAGCTCGCTCCGGCCTGGCCGCCCGGGGCGATCCTCTCGACCCCCAGCGTGCCCAGCCCCTCCGACGCGCCGTACACCGATGCGGCGAGACCCGCGGGACCACCGCCGACAACCACCAGATCGAAACACCGCTTGGGGAGGTTCGCCACGGTGATGCCGAGGTACTCGGCGAGCGAGCCGGCGGTGGCATTGCGGATGACGCCGCGCGGCGTGATGACCACCGGCAGATCCGCCGGCCGCACATTGAACTCGCGCAGCAGGCTTTCGACGGTCGTGTCGCCGTCCGGATCCAGGTACTGATGCGGGATTTGCGTCCGAGTCAGGAACTCGCGGATCGCCACCGCGTCGGCGGAATACCGCGAGCCGACCACGCGCAACGTGTACGGGACGCCCGTCTGCAGCAGCGCGCGCCGCGCCAGGAAGGCGCTCAGGAGGGTGTCGCTGAGCTTGGGGTAGTCGGCGATGAGGCGTCGGGCCTCCTCTCGCGGCACGATCAGCACCTCGCCCGCTTCGACGACTCGCGCGGAGACGAGCACGCGCGCGCCGGTCAGCAGGTTGAGCTCGCCCGCGAAGTTGCGCGGGCCGTGGCGCACGACGTCGCGCTCGCCCTGATCGGTGTCGGCCACGATCTCGACGGCCCCGGACTCGACCACGAACAGGTCGTACGAGGGGTCGCCGGCGTGGAAGAGGTACTCGCCCACCGCGACCGCGCGCCGGGTGCCGGCGGCCTCGAGCGCCGCCATGTCGGCGTCATCGAGCGTGGGGAATGCCGCCGGGTCCGCCACCATGAACAGCACTATCGCAAAGCTGGAGGACCCTCATGTCGCTGACGCAGCAGACCGATGACCGCACCCTCGTGCTCGCCGACGGCAACGCCATCCCCCGCCTCGGGCTCGGGGTCTGGCAGATCCCGGACGGACCGTCCTGCGTCGACGCGGTTCGCTGGGCGCTCGAGCTCGGCTACCGCCACATCGACACGGCGCAGGCGTACGGCAACGAGGAGAGCGTCGGTCGCGGGCTGCGCGAGAGCGGGGTGCCCCGCGACGAGGTGTTCATCACCACCAAGTTCTTCCCACGGCGGAAGGACCCCGTGGCGCAGATCGAGCGAAGCCTGCAGCGGCTCGGGGTCGAGCGGGTCGACCTCTACATCATTCACTGGCCGCAGGACGGCCCCACCTGGGCGTGGCCGGGGATGGAGCGTGCGCGTGAGCTCGGCCACACGCGGTCGATCGGGGTGTCGAACTTCAGCCGGAGCGACCTGGAGGAGGTGATCGCGGTGGCGACCTCGCGGCCGGTGGTCGACCAGGTGCAGTTCAGCCCGTTCGAGTACCGTCGCGCGCTGCTCGACGTGGCGAAACGTCTGGACATCGCCATCGAGGCCTACAGCCCGCTCGGAACGGGACGGCACCTCGGCAACGCGACCGTCGCCAACATCGCCGCCGAGGTGGCACGGACGCCGGCGCAGGTGCTGCTGCGCTGGGGTCTGCAGCGGGGCACCGTGGTGATCCCGAAGTCGACGCACCGCGAGCGAATTGCGGAGAACGCAGCCGTCTTCGACTTCACGCTGACAGTCGAGCAGATGGCGCGGCTCGACGCGCTCGACCGTTCCGGCGGGACCAAACGCGCACTCGAACGCCCCTGGTGGTAGCGCATCGGGCGTACGCCGCCAACAGATTATCAAACTCGACGAAGCCAAGCGGGTAGCGACTCATGACCTCGTCGTGGGCAGCGCTGCGCCAACTCATCAAAACGGTGCGCAAAGACAGTCAGGAACCCGAAGGTGGTGGCCAGGAGAGTCATGCTCTCAGCGTGCTGACAGCGAACATTGTCGCGATCATCGCCATTGTCACTGTGGCAGGCCTGGTCGCCCTGGTGGCGATTGTGTCGCCGGAGGCCAGGCGCCGACGGCGAGGCTTGCCAATTCGGCAAGTTCGGCGCGGTCAACGGTTTATTGCTGTGTGCGGGTCGCTGCTTATCGCACTCACGATCGCGCTGCTGATTCTTAGACACGAGGACAAGCTGTGGCCGACCGAACTATCCGTGGGCTGCCTTGCGTTGCTCACAGCTGCGCTCCTACCACGCCTGTATGCGCGTTGAGGCGCGCCGAGGCGAA
>JAFALX010000360.1 GCA_019234035.1 Candidatus Dormiibacterota bacterium
CCGCGACCTCGTTGCCGGCGAAGCCGAGGGCGGCCACGCCGATTGCCAAGCCCACGTTGGTGAGCGGCGGACGGTGGATGAGGTGCTCGATCGACGTGACCCCCGAGGCGACCGCACTCGCCACGATCAGCGCGAGCACGACCAGGCCCGCCAGGTCCTCGACGCGGTGGTACCCGTACGGGAAGCGATGGTTCGGCGCGCGGCGGCTGAGGATGAACGCGATCGCCAGCGCGATGGTCGTGAAAACGTCGCCGAGGTTGTGCAGACCGTCCGCAAGGACCGCAGCGCTGGACGTGAGCGCGGCGGCGGTCAGCTCGGCGGCCGCAACCCCCGCAAGGAGCAGCGAGCTGATCGCGACCACGCGGAGCGGACCGCTGCCCTGGGTGCCGGCCGCTGCGAGCGAGTGGTCTGCGACGCCGTGGCGGTGCCCGTGTCCGCGCGCGGCCGCGCTCGGCGGACGGTCGAGCTGGTCCTCATGCGCGTGATCGTGATCGTGGTCGTGCGGTGCGATCCCCACCGCCGCATCGTACGGGCAGTACAGCGATGGTCATGCGCCCGGTGCGCCGCCGGGGCGCAGCGCTGATGTCCCGCCGCGCGGTGCTTGCCATCGTTCTGGCGGTCGCCGTCGTCGCTGCGGCCTCCGTGGTCGCCGTGCTGCGCCTGCGCACGCCGCTGCCAGCACCGGCGGTGCACGTGACGGCGCCCGCGCAGCTGGTGCTGGCCGCCGGCACGCCGCCGGCGGTGCCGTCGCCCACGGCCGGCGGGTTCCTGCTCGAGGCTTCCGATGGGACGGAGCTGGCGTCGACCGCCGCAGACACCCCGCGGCCGATCGCCTCGGTCGCCAAGGTGATGACTGCGCTGGTGGTGCTGCAGGCGCAGCCGCTGGCCGCCGGGGCCGACGGACCGCTGCTGACGCTGACCGAGCAGGACGTGGCCTTCTTCCGCGACGAGCAGGCTGCCGACGGCTCCGTCGTCCCTGTCACCGCCGGCGAGGCCCTCACAGAGCGGCAGCTGCTGCTTGCCCTGCTCCTCCCGTCGGCGAACAACATCGCCGACACGCTCGCGGTCTGGGTGTCCGGTGGCGTTGCCGCGTTCGTCGCCCGGGAGAACGCGGCCGCGGCCGCGCTGGGCATGACCGCAAGCCATTTCGACGACGCCAGCGGCGTCAGCGCGTCGACGGTCTCCACCCCGCGCGATCTCGTACGGCTCGCCGCGGCGGCCATGGCCGTGCCGGCGCTCGCCGACATCGTGCAGACACAGACGGCGGCGCTGCCCGACGGCACGGCCCTGCACAACCTCGACATCCTGCTGGCGGCGAACGGCGACTGGCTGGGCATCAAGACGGGCTGGACGCCGTCCGCCGGGGGGTGCCTGCTCTTCGCGGCCCGCCATGCGTACACGGGCTCCGCGCAGCTTCTCACCCTCTACGGGGCCGCCCTGGGGCAATCCGCCGAAGCTTCAGTGGACGCCGACCATCCAGAGCTCGGCGGTGCGTTCTCTGCGGCACGCGCCGGGGAGAGCGCCGCGGTGGGCGGCTACGCCGCGCTGGATCTGGCGACCCTCACGCCCGCTGTTCGCGGCAGCGTGGACACCGCCTGGGACGAGGCATCCGGCGTCGTGGCGCACCCGATCCACGCGACAGCGCTGGCCAGGCTCGGTCAGTCCGTCAGCGTCACGCTGAGCCCGAAGGTGGTGGGGGACTCGCTGCCGGCGGGAACCGTGGTCGCGACTCTCAACGGGCCTGGGTCGGGCAAGGTTCGCCTCGCCTGGCCCGTGGTCACCACGTCGGATATCACCGGCCCGAGCTGGTGGTGGCACCTGCTGCACGGCTGAGTGCGGCCGAAACAAAGAAAAGGCACACGCCCCGGGGCGTGTGCCTTGACTACCGGATCAGCGCGTCCTAACCCGCTCTCCAAACGGGCATCGTGTCGGGCTGGATGAGCCCTTCACGAATGGCCTGTTCCAGGTCGCGAATCGATCGCGTGCCGTCTTCCCACGAGATCGGGTCATTGGCGTCGAGCTTGTCGGCCGAAACCTTCCCCGCTTCGAGCACCTGCACCGACTCCGGCTTGACCGACATCGGGCCGCTGGCCGTGATGACGTCGACCATCACCCGATTCCACGCCTTCCTGTAGCGAATGTTGAGGATCCCCTCAACCTCCACCGAATCCGGGCCCGCGGTCATCGCGCGGACCAGGTCACCTTTTTTTGGTCCCATGGCACGCAAGCATACTGGAACTGGCGCGTGTCACTTTGTGGCGAACGCCACTCCTGAGGAATCCCTACCAGCTGCTGTCGCTGCGCTCCGCGGCGTCACGCAGTGCCGCGGTGACCGCCTCCTCGTGGCCGCCGAGATCCGGCGCGATCCGCACGCTCTCCAATCGCTCCTTGGCTGTGACCAGCTCGACCTCGTGCAGTCCGAGGTGCTGCTTCACCGTCGGCTTGCCCTTGAAGCCCTCGAGCGGCACCCGCCACTTCTGTCGAAGGGCGTGCGGGGAGAGCTCGCCGGCTTTCACCGCGTACCCGCCGCCGCGACCCGGACCGAGCCGCAGACGAAATGCCACCCGGCCGCTTTTGGCGCACTGCTCGCAGCGTCCGTAGCGCTCGTCGGGGATCTCAGGTCGCTTGAGACAGACGCGGCACATCGGCCGAGGATACAGACGGCGAGCGGCGATCGTCGGACGTCTTGGGGCATCGTTTGTTGTGCCCGTTCAGGTTGTCCCGATCTGCATTGACAAACACACTCTTGCGTACGTAACGTGGTCGACATGAATGTGGAGGTCCGAGCCACCGGACTTCGTACGATGCGCGACCGCCACCACCTCACGCAGCGAGAGCTCGCCCGGCGTCTGGGGGTGACACAGAACTACATCCCGGCACTCGAGGCCGGCACACGCAACCCCGGACCGAAGCTGCGGCAGTCGCTGATGCAGCTGTTCAACTGCGACTTCGAGGATCTGTTCCTGGTCGTGATGGTCAATCCCGTCGACCATCGCGAGCAGATCCTGAAGCCGGAGCGCGAAGTCAAAGCGATGTAGGCCGGGGCGGGCGCGCGCCCGTCCCTACAATCGACCGGGTGGGTGACGCCGATCGGCTTGTGCTCGAAGGCATGGAGTTCTTCGGCCATCACGGCGACCTCGCGGCCGAGCGCGAGCTCGGCTCGCGCATCTACGTGGATGTGGAGATCGGACTCGAGTTGAGCATCGCAGGCGACAGCGACCGGCTCGAGGACACGCTCGATTACGTGCGCTGCTTCGAGCTCGTACGCGAGGTCGTCGAACGCGCGCAGCACCGGCTCCTCGAGGCAGTGGCGGCGCGCATCGCGGAGGCGTTGCTGCGCGAACCACAGGCGCAGCGTGTGCGGGTGCGTGTGGCCAAGCAGCCGCCGATTCCAGGTGGCATCCAGCGCGTCGCGGTCGTGGTCGAACGCGCACGCGCACGCGGAGCCGCATGAGTGCGGTGATCATCGACGGCAAGGCGGTCGCCGGCGGAGTGCGCGAGCAGATCGCGCAGGACGTCGCGCGCATGCGTGACGCCGGTGAGGCGCCGCCGCTGCTCGCGGTGGTGCTGTGCAACGACAACCCGGCTTCGGCCATCTATGTCAGGAACAAGGAACGGGCCGCAGAACGGGCGGGCATGAGCTTCCGGCTGCACACGCCACCGCTGGACAGCAGCACCGAATCGCTGGTGCAGCTCGTGCACGCGATCAACAGCGATCCCGGCGTCGACGGCATGCTCGTGCAGCTGCCGCTGCCGGCGCAGGTCGACGCCGAGGCCGTGGGCGACGCCATCGCGCCCGAGAAGGACGCCGACGGATTTCATCCTCTGAACTTCGGCCATCTTGCCGAGGGTCGCGGCGCGACCGTTGTCCCGGGGACGCCCCTCGGATGCATGGAGCTGCTGCGCGCATACGACATCCCGGTCGGCGGGGCGCGCGCCGTGGTGATCGGTCGCAGCGTCATCGTCGGCCGGCCGATGGCGACGCTGCTGCTCAACGCCGACGCGACGGTCACCGTGTGCCACTCGAGGACACGCGACCTCGCCGCCGTCTGCCGTGAGGCGGACATCCTCATCTCGGCGATGGGACGGCCGCGCATGGTCGACGCCGGCTTCGTCAAACCGGGCGCGGCCGTGATCGACGTCGGCACGACGCCGGAGGACGGCACCGTCGCCGGCGATGTCGACCGCGCCTCGGTAGAACCGGTCGCAGGGTGGCTCTCGCCGGTTCCGGGCGGCGTCGGTCCGATGACCGTCGCGATGCTGCTGCGAAACACGCTGGCCCTGGCTGCGGCGCGCCGCAGCGCCGTCGCCGCACCTGGCTGAGCCGTGGCTGATTTCTCGATCCGTTGGTCCGCGCTGGAGGCGCGCAAGCCGTATGCGTCGCCGTTCGGCGTGATTTTCACCGACGACGACGGCGTGGGCATCGGCGGCATCGCCGTCAATGGACCCGACCTCGTGTATTACCGCCAGTTTCAAAGCGCCGTGCTGCGCCTCGCGGGAGAGGTGTTCAGCGTCACCGCTGTGGAGGCATCGCCCGACCCGCAACGCGCCTGGCTCGACGTGCTCGCGAACAAGATGCCCGAGCTGCAACCGCTGCGGCTCCAGGGAGCGAGCTTCTACGACGAGCAGGCGCGCGAGCGCCGATTCCGGTTCTCCGTCAGTGGGTCCGACACGGAATGCCACGTCGGTGCGCCTGCAGTCGCCGACTACCAGGAGCTGCAGGCGGCCCTGGCGCACCTCACCGGCCGTCTGTTTCGCAATACCGAGATC
>JAFALX010000371.1 GCA_019234035.1 Candidatus Dormiibacterota bacterium
CGTCGACGTCCCCGGCTTCCTTCCGGGCACCGACCAGGAATACCGAGGCATCATCCGCCATGGCGCCAAGCTCCTGTACGCGTACTGCGAGGCGACCGTGCCGAAGCTCACGGTCATCACGCGCAAGGCGTACGGCGGCGCGTACGACGTCATGTGCTCCAAGCACATCCGTGCGGACTACAACGTCGCGTGGCCCACCGCCGAGATCGCGGTCATGGGCCCGCAGGGTGCGGTCAGCGTGATATTCAAACGGGAGATTTCCCAGGCGGACAATGCGGAACAGCGTAGGGAGGAGCTGATCGCCGACTACCGCGAGCAGTTCGCGAATCCGTACTACGCGGCGGAGCGGGGGTACGTCGACGACGTGATCGAGCCGCGCAACACACGGTGGTCGCTGATCAACGCGCTGCGCATGGCGCGCACCAAGCAGGTCGAGCGCCCGAAGCGCAAGCACGGCAACATCCCGCTGTAGCGCGTCGGCGGCTGAACCTAGGCTGCGTGCTCGCGCGCGATCCGCGCGCGACGAACCAGCGGCAGACGCGCGCGCGTGGTGCCCAGAGTCACCGCCGCGGGAGTCGCGCGCAGCAGCCGCACCACGACGAGTGCGGTGACGAGCGTCGCGAGCATCAGCACGCCCCAGGCCAGGAGCGCCTCGACGCCGCCCAGCGACATGCGATCGCCGATGACATATGAGGCAATCAGGAAGAGCAAGATCGGATGCACGATGTAGATGCCGAGCGAATCCTCGCTCAGCACCGAGATCGTCGCCGCCACCGAGCGCGAGGCGCGCATGGCGGGAGCGAGGCTCGTTGCGATGAGCGCCCCGGCCGAGAAGACGAACGGCGGCAACGCCGGATTCAGGAACGCCCCCGTGCCGCCGAGGAACTCGGTTCCCGCTGCGGCACCCGAGTAGTGGATTGTGAGCAGCACGTAGCCCGAGGCCACCGTCGCCACAGCGAACACGCAGGTGAGCTTCCAGCGCCAGACGTTCAACACGCGGCGCAGCGCGCCGGGATGGTGCATCGCGTCTCCGACCGCGACGCCGACGGCGAAATACCCGATCCAGAACGGGAAGAGCTCGCTGGCGTACTGGAGCATCACCGGCGACTCCCAGCCGGGAAACGTGATGTACACACGGGCGAGGCAGAGCGCCGTCTGGACCGCGAGCGCTGCGGCGGCGACCGCCCAGCGATGATGCCGCGGCCACACCGCGAACAGCAGATAGAACTGCGGGATCAGCAGGAGGAACCACAGGTGGCCCGCGCCCTCCGTGAGGAAGGTTCCCAGGGTCTCGTGGTACTGACCGAACGCGCCGGTGGCGACATCGAACCCGATGTACACCGGCACCCACGCGAGCCAGGGGAGCAGCGTCCGCGCCGCACGCCGCCGTGCGAACCCGGCACCGAGCGGGCGGCCGGTGTAGCGGTAGGCCAGCACGGTACCGGTGAGCACGATGAAGGCCGGGACGCAGAATCGTGCGATCTGGTCGATCGACTGGAAGGGCACGCGCGGGCCCCAGGCCGAGGTGTGGACGGCGAGCACCGCGATCAGCGCGCACGCACGCAGCGCGTCCGCCCCGGGTAGCCGAGACCGGCTGGGGTCGGAGGACCGAGTCACCCGCGCCCCCGCGCGCCCCGTCAAGGCCGCTTCAGACGTGGCACCCAGCGGAGGGCTACTGCACGGCGGCCGGGCCCCTTCGCAGGCTCCGGCTTGTGGTAGTCGTCCCAGACCGGGTTGGGGCGGCCCTGAGCGTGATGAATGGCGGGAACCAGGACGCGCAGCACCACCACCTGGATGGCGGCGGCGACGGGCACGGCGAGCAGCGCCCCGATGACCCCGGCGAGCGCTCCGCCGACGACGAGGGCGAGCACCACCGCGAGGGCGGGCAGCGCCACGACCCGGTTCATAACCACGGGTACCACTGTATTGGCATCTATCAATTGGATTACCAGCATAACTACCAGGACCACTATCGGGTAGACCGGGCTGATTGTGAACGCGATGAGTGTCGGTGGGATGACGCCGCCAATCGCGCCGACCACAGGAATCAGAGCGATCAGGCCGGAAAAGACGCCGAGCAGGATCGGGCTGGGGAGGCCGAGGATCCAGCAGGCCAATGCGGTGGCGACGCCGACCGCGAGGCCGTTCAGCGCTGTGGCGCGCAGGAAGCCTCCCATCCGGAAGCCGATCTCGCGGATCACGTCGCTGGCCAGCGCCTGGTGCTCTGGCGGAAAGAGGTCGACCACGAACGCCTTGAGCCGGTCGGTGCTGACCAGCCACATGAAGCCGACGACCAGCACCAGCACGAAGTTGATGACGATCGACACGATCGTCGCGCCGATCGTGATGAGCACCTGCTGCGCCGTCCCCAGCGCGCCGGTGACGTACTGGCTGATGTTGGCGCTGAAGTGGAACTGGTTCTCGAGCTGTTTGTAGAAGTCCAGGAAGTGCTGCTGGTACGTGGGGAAGCTCTTCGCCAGTGACTGCGCCTCGCTCACGATCGGTGTGACCAGCAGCGCGCCGAATCCCACGAGCGCGCCGAGCAGCACGACGTACACGGAGACGATGGCGAGCGGCTCGGGCCAGTGCCGCGTGCCATTGAGGTGCTTGACGAGCGGGCGGATGCCCTCGGCGAACACGATCGCCACGAGGATGACCAGCACGATGCTGACGAGGCCGCTGAGGATGAAGACCAGCCCAACGACGCTCAGCACGATGAGTGCCGCGACGACCAGCGTGCGCACGCTGATGACAGAGCGGTCGGTGGAGCGGCGCCGCCGGCGCTCGCTGAATCCGCCGGGCTCGGACGAGTCGCCTCCGGACGTCCCGGGCGGGGTCGCGCTCACCGCTGCAGAGTAAGGCCTGGTTCGTCAGCGGCCGGCGGTGCCGTCACTGCGGCGTCAACGCCACGCCCTAGACTGAGCGCGCTCATGAGGCTGCTCGAGTACCAGGCCAAGCAGCGATTCGCAGCGTCGGGCATCCCCGTACCTCAGGGACGCCTCGCGCGCACTTCTGCGGAGGCGGCAGCGGCGGCGCGCGACCTCGGCACCGTCGCGATCAAGGCGCAGGTGCCGATCGGCGGCCGCGGCAAGGCAGGCGGCATCGCCGTCGCGCACACGCCCGAGGAGGCTGAGCGCGAAGCCGCGCGCATCCTGGCCATGGACATCCGGGGCTACCCGGTGAGCAGCGTGTGGTGCGAGACCGGCCTCGACATCGCGGCCGAGCTCTACCTCGGCATCACGCTCGACCGCGACCGTCGCCGCCTGGCGGTGATCTTCTCCGCCGCCGGCGGCATGGAGATCGAGCAGGTCGCTGCGGACACGCCGGAGCGTATCGCCAAGCTCTGGCCCGACCCGTTCGCCGGTCCGCATCCGTTTGAGCTGCGGCGCCTGGCGTTCGCCGGACTGGCCGGGTCGGAGACTCCGGGGCCGCACACGCCCGGGCTCGTCGGGCAGCTCGCGGCCATCGGGGAGCGACTGTTTGCGCTCGCGCTGGCGCTCGACGCGACCACGTGCGAGATCAACCCGCTGGCGCTCACCTCAGAAGGGAAGCTCGTCGCCGCGGACGGCAAGGTGGAGATCGACCCGAACGCCGAGGTCCGGCAGAAAAACCTTTTGGGGGAGATTCCCGATGAGGACCAGATGGCGGAACTGGGTGGGGAGCAGCTCGAGCGAGAGGCGCGGCGACGCGGGCTGACGTACGTCCATCTCGACGGCGAGGTCGGTGTCATCGGCAACGGCGCCGGGCTGACCATGAACACCGTCGACCTCGTCAAGCAGCAGGGCGGCGATCCGGCGAACTTCCTCGACATCGGCGGCGGCGCCGGCGCCGACAAGGTGCGCAACGCGCTGGAGATGGTGCTGCTCGATCCCAAGGTGCGCGGCGTGTTCATCAACGTGTTCGGCGGCATCACCCGCGGCGACGAGGTGGCGCGCGGCGTCATCGCGGCCCGTGACGAGCTGCACATCACCAAGCCACTGGTGGTGCGGATGACCGGCACCATGGAGGAGGAGGGCCGCCGCCTGTTGGAGGACGCCGGCATCGTTCCGGCGAAGAGCCCCACGGAGGCGGCGCGCACAATCGTCGCGCTGACGAGAGAGACGTGAGCGTTCTCGTCGACCGCGACAGCCGCGTTCTGGTGCAGGGCATCACCGGGCGTGAGGGCCGTTTCCACACCGGTCAGATGCGGGCGTTCGGCACCAACGTCGTCGCCGGCGTCTCGCCGGGCAAGGGCGGCAGCGACGTCGATGGCGTCCCGGTGTTCGACACGGTGGCCGACGCGGTCGTGGCGACCGGGGCGGATGTGTCCGGCGTGTTCGTGCCCCCGGCCTTCGCGGCCGACGCGATCATGGAATCGGCCGCGGCACTGCCACTTGCCGTGTGCATCACCGAGGGCATCCCGGTGCTCGACATGGCGCGCGCTCGGGAGTTCGTCGAGCGCCAGGGAGCTCGTCTTCTCGGCCCGAACTGCCCCGGGCTCGTCACCCCCGAGCAGTGCAAGGTGGGCATCATCCCCAACCACATCAACGTGCCCGGCCCAGTCGGCATCGTGGGCCGGAGCGGGACGCTGACCTACGAGGTGATCCAGTCGCTGAGCCAGGCGGGCATGGGACAGAGCACCTCGGTTGGGATCGGCGGCGACCCCATCCTCGGGCTCGGGTTCACCGACGTGCTGAAGCTGTTCGCGGCCGACGGCGAGACACGGGCGGTGGTCCTCATCGGCGAGATCGGCGGCTCCGACGAGGAGCACGCCGCCACGTGGATCCGGAACTCGGGCTTCGACCGCCCGGTCGTCGCGTTCATCTCCGGGCGCACCGCGCCGGAGGGCAAGCGCATGGGTCACGCCGGCGCGATCATCAGCGGGAACACCGGCACGGCCCAGAGCAAGATCGACGCGCTGCAGACCGCGGGCGCGGCGATCGCCGACACCATCGAGGACGTGGTGCGGTTGATGGCGGCCGGGCTGGAACGGCGCTCTGTCGCAGCGAGCTGAGCCCCAGACGCGTAGCGCGGTGACCGACAGTCGCTGGAAGCCGCCACGCAACCAAGTCAGTATGCTTGCAGACGCTTAACCTGCCATCGGTGCTATAAGAAAACTGGAGTTCTCGGCTGCGGACACGCGGCCGTGCTCCAGATGACACTCGATCACGGAGGCATCGAAGATGATCGGCAGGCTTGCAGGGTTCTTCTCGATCCTGGCGGGCGCGCTCGTCGCTGCGGGCGCGTTTGCGAACTGGGTGACGCTCAACGCGAGCGGCACCTCCACGAGCTACAGCG
>JAFALX010000058.1 GCA_019234035.1 Candidatus Dormiibacterota bacterium
ATCCTCGGCTTCCAGCACATGACCAGCGAGCTGGAGCGCATGGCGGACCACTGCGTCAACATCTCGCGCCTCGCACGCGACCTGGCCGATCTGCCGCCGCTCGGCGAGTACATCGACCTGCCCAAGCTCTCGCAGCTGGTCGCCGGCCAGGTGCGCGACGTGTTGAGCGCGTTGGTGGCGCACGACGTCGATCAGGCGCGCGGCATCGCGGCTCGAGACGACCTTGTCAACCGCCTCTACCACCGCCTCGTCGACGAGCTGATCGCGATGATGTCGGAGCACCCGGACACCGTCTACAGCGGCACCAAGCTCATTCAGGCGTGCCAGAACTTCGAGCGCATCGGCGATCGCGTCACCAACCTCGCCGAGGACCTCATCTTTCTCGAGACCGGCGAGATCGAGGAGCTCGGCTGATGGTTGCGCAGCTCGTCGCGCCCAAGCGTGTGCTCGTCGTCGAGGACGAGGACGCGATCCGCCAGACGCTGCGCTACAACCTCACGCGTGAGGGCTACGCCGTCACCGAGGCAAGCACCGGCACCGCGGCGCTGAGCGCGGCGCGCCGAGATCATCCCGACCTCATCCTGCTCGACCTGATGCTGCCCGAGCTCAACGGACTCGAGGTGTGTCGCGTGCTGCGTCAGGAGATGACGACGCCGATCCTCATCCTCACCGCCAAGGGATCCGAGCTCGACAAGGTTGTGGGCCTGCAGGTGGGCGCCGACGACTACGTCACCAAGCCCTTCTCACTCAACGAGCTGATGGCGCGTGTCAACGCACTGCTGCGGCGCAGCGAGATGTCGCAGCGCGAGCGCAGCGATCCCCAGGAGCTCGAGGAGTTCGACGGCTTCCGCATCGACCGTGCCGCACGCACGGTGCACGTCAACGGGGCCGAGCTCCGCCTGGCGCCGAAGGAGTTCGACCTGCTCTCTCTGCTGGTGCTGAACGCGGGACGTGTGCTCTCGCGGCAGACGATCATCCAGCGCGTGTGGGGCAGCAAGTTCTACGGCGACTCCAAGACGGTCGACGTGCACGTCCGCTGGCTGCGCGAGAAGTTCGAGAGTTTCGACCGCCTCCCGTTCCGCATCACGACCGTGTTCGGCGTCGGCTACCGGCTCGACCGGCTCGATCGCCTGCCCGAAGCCACGGCCTAGCCCAGCCGCCTTCACGGGCAGGCCGGCGGCTCCCAAGGGAGCAATTCCGAGCGTCGTACACTGGGAGCTGCGGGAGCCCGGCAGCACCGGGCTGAGAGGACGGTTCAGTGGCCGTCGACCGCCAGAACCTGCTCCGGATAAGCCACCCCACGAAATCCGCACCCGGCCGCCGCGACTTCGTGGGGACCCCGGGTGATGCCGGCGAAGGGAGGAACCCAGATGCCTGACGTCGTTGTCGTTGGCGGGGGAGCCATCGGGCTCGCCGTCGCCTGGCGTCTCGTGGGCCGCGGAGCCACCGTCACCGTTGTCGATCCCTCGCCCGGATCGGGCGCATCGTGCGTGGCGGCCGGGATGCTTGCGCCCGCAGGTGAGGCGCAGTTCGGCGAGGAGCGTCTTCTGACGCTCGCGCTCGAATCCTGGCGGCGCTACCCCGAGTTCGTCGCGGAGCTGGAGCTCGCGACGGGGTGTGCAACCGGGTACCGGGAGAGCGGTTCGCTCTTCGTCGCTCGCGACGTGGATGAGTGGGCGGCGCTGACCCGCGAGGGCGAGTTCCGCGCGGGGATCGGACTGGACGTCGTCGCCATGACCTCTCGCGAATGCCGGGCGCTGGAGCCACGGCTGTCGCCGCGCATCCGCGGCGGGCTCCTCGCCGACGGCGATCGCCAGATCGACCCGCGCCGGTTGCTCACCGCGCTCAACGTTGTCTGCGAGCGCGACGGCGTCTCGATGGTGCGCGAGACCGCGACGCTCGCCTGCGACGGCGATCGCGTCACCGGTGTCACCACACCCGAGCGGGGACAGCTAGCGGGCGACGCCGTGGTGCTCTGCGCGGGCTGCTGGTCGCCGCTCGTCGCAGGCCTGCCTCCGGAGGCGGTTCCACCGGTGCGGCCCGTCAAGGGTCAGATCCTCCGGCTCCGCAGCCGCGAGGGTGAGTCCCTCACCGGCCACATGATCCACGGCCGCGACGTCTACCTCGTGCCGCGCGGCGACGGGCGCGTCGTCGTCGGGGCGACCGTCGAGGAGCGCGGCTACGACACGGCCGTCACGGCCGGAGCGGTGCACGACCTCCTCCGCGACGCGCGCGAGCTGATACCGGATGTCGCCGAGCTCGAGGTCGAAGAGGTCGAAGCGGGGTTGCGCCCGGGAACGCCCGACAACGCGCCGCTCCTCGGCTGGTCGGCTGTGGAGGGCCTTGCCTTCGCCACCGGCCACCATCGCAACGGCATCCTTCTCGCGCCGATCACCGCGGACGTCATGGCTGCACTGGTCTGCGGCGAGGTGATGCCCGACGAGGCTGCGCCGTTCACCCCCTCCCGCTTCGCGACGGCGAGCACGGTGCCGGCATGACGGTGGTCGTCAACGGCGAGGCCGTCGACATCGAAGGTCCTGCCACCGTGGCCGGGGTCCTGCGTCGGATGAACGTGCCTGTCGACGCCGCGGGCGTCGCTGTCGCGCGCAACGGCGAAGTGGTGCCACGCAGCTCCTGGAATGCCGTCGCCGTCGTCCCCGGCGACCGGATCGAGGTGCTGCACGCGGTGCAGGGCGGATGAGCGACGACCTCGTCATCGCCGGCGAGCGCTTCACCTCGCGCCTGATCCTCGGCACGGGCGGGGCGCCGTCGCACGAGGTCCTGGCGCACGCGCTCGAGGCGTCCGGCGCCGAGGTGGTCACCGTCGCCATGCGCCGCGTGAGCCGTGGCGCCGGTGGATCGGTGCTCGACGTCATCGAGCGTGCGGGGGTCCGTGTCCTGCCGAACACTGCGGGGTGTTACACGGCGCGGGACGCGGTGATGACCGCCCGGCTGGCGCGCGAGGCGCTGCGCACGGACTGGGTGAAGCTCGAGGTCATCGCGGACGACCGTACGCTGCTGCCCGAGCCGCTCGAGCTCGTCGCCGCAGCCGAGCAGCTCGTCGACGACGGCTTCACCGTGCTGCCCTACACGAACGACGACCCCGTGCTCGCGCGGCGGCTGGAGGACGTCGGCTGCGCCGTCGTCATGCCGCTCGGAGCTCCCATCGGCAGCGGATCGGGGATCCGCAACCCGTACAACCTGCGGATCATCCTGGAGAACGCGTCGGTGCCCGTGATCCTCGACGCAGGCATCGGGACCGCTTCCGACGCTGCCGTCGCCATGGAACTCGGCTGCGCCGCGGTGCTGGTCGCATCGGCGATCACACGTGCCGCCGAGCCCGTGCTGATGGCGGAGGCGATGCGCAAGGCGGTCGAGGCCGGGCGGCTGGCGCATCGAGCCGGGCGCATCCCGCAGCGGCTGTACGCCGAGGCGTCGTCGCCCACCTCCGGAATCGCCGATCTGCGCAGCCGGGCAGGGTGACGCCGAGCAGCGATCGGGGCAGGCGGCGCCTTCGCCGTCTCGGCGACGCACTCCTCTATGTGGTGACGGGCGCCCGCGAGGAGCGCGGTGACCTGCGGTCATTTCTCGACGCCGTGCTGCGCGGCGGCGCCGACGTGATCCAGCTGCGCGAGAAGGACGCCGAGGCGTCGGTGCTGTTGCGCGCCGGAGCCGCGTTCCAGCGCGCGGCGGAGGAGCACGGCGGGCTGTTCGTGGTGAACGACAGGCCGGACATCGCGCTGGCGCTCGGCGCCGACGGCGTCCACCTGGGGCAGGACGACCTCCCCGTCTCCGTGGCGCGACAGATCCTCGGTCCCGACGCGCTGATCGGCGTGTCCACCCACACGCCCGCGCAGTTCGAAGCCGCGGACAGGGACGCGAGTTACCTCTGCGCGGGTCCGGTGTTCGCGACGCCGACCAAGGCCGGGCGGCCGGCGACGGGTCTCGACCTGGTGCGCTTCGCGGCGGATCGTGCGAACCGCCATCTCGAACGCAGAGCGTGGTTCGCAATCGGTGGATTGGACACCACAACGTTGCCGGGCGTTGTCGCGGCTGGCGCACAACGCGCCGTCGTGGTTCGCGCCGTCGATACCGACGACCCCGAGGCGGCGGCACGGGCCCTGCGGGAGCGCCTGATGCGCGCAGTCCACGCGCTTGATGACGAACGCGAAAACGTATATGGACGCTGAGGTTTCTGCCTTTACTCTCTCTTAACCACTGGCTAATCCCCCCACAACAACCGGCTCGCTAGTGTCGAGTCGCAGTGAGCGCGGGCTATCTCAGTGTCCCGGCGGGGGCCGTCCACCAGCAAGAGCTGTCCACGGACACCGCCATCCGGGTTAACGACCTCAGCGTGCTCGTCGGTCAGAAGGCGCTCGTCGACAACGTGTCGTTGACGTTCCCCCACAAGCGGATCACCGCCATCGTGGGACCGACCGGTTCGGGCAAGACGACGGTGCTGCGCGCCATCAACCGCATGCACGACCACACGCCGGGCTTCTCGGTCAAGGGCGACGTGACCATCGGCGACATCGACGTGTACTCGCCGGACGCCAATCTGAGGGTGCTGCGGCGTCGCGTCGGCATGCTGTTCCAGCGGGCCAACCCGTTTCCGCAGAGCATCCAGGACAACATCCTGATCGCGCCCAAGGCGCACGGGATGGTGCCCAAGAACGGCTCGCGCGACCTCTGCGAGTCGCTGCTGCAGGAGGTTGGGCTCTGGAACGCCGTGAAGGACCGCCTCGGCGGCTCTCCCTTCATGCTGTCCGGCGGCCAGCAGCAACTCCTCTGCCTGGCGCGCATGCTCGCCCTGCAGCCCGACGTGGCGCTGCTGGACGAGCCCACCTCCGCACTCGATCCCGGTACCACCGAACACATCGAGTCGCTGCTCAAGGGGCTGCGCGAAAAGGTCACGATCCTGATCGTCACGCACAACCTGGCGCAGGCGCTGCGTATCAGCGACGAGGTCGTGTTCCTGATGGCGGGCAAGCTCGTCGAGCATGCGACCGCCAACAAATTCTTCCATGACGCTGCGGACGAGCGCAGCCGCGAATACGTGAGTGGTCGCATCGGCTGAGGCCGGTGCGCGTTGATGTCTGCACGGCGCCGAGCTGTGCAGTGGTGGGCAGCAACCAATCAGGAGAGGTAACGCAATGAGAACGCGACTGATCGGCGGGGCCGCGATCGTCGGAGCCCTCGCCGCGGCAGCGTGCGGCGGTAGCAGCAGCTCCAGCCCCACACCGACTGCGGCCGGAACGCCGACACCCGTCGCCGTGCAGACGGGCAACCCCACGACCGCCGTGGCTCTCAAGGAGAGCGGCTCCTCGCTGCTCTTCCCGTACCTGCAGACACTGGCGCCGGGAATCACCGCCGCCTTCCCGAACATCACGATCGCCCCGGCGGCGGGTGGATCGGGCAAGGGCATCACCGATGCGCTCGCCGGCGCATCCGATCTCGGTGGCACCGACGCCTACCTGAGCCCGGGCCAGATGGCGCAGAACGCCAGCTTCGCGAACATCCCGATCGCCGTGTCGTCGCAGGACATATACGTGAATCTGCAGGGCGTCAGCTCGCTCAAGCTCAGCGGCGACGTGATGGCGAAGATCTACGAGGGGAAGATCACCAAGTGGAACGA
>JAFALX010000238.1 GCA_019234035.1 Candidatus Dormiibacterota bacterium
GACGCGTGGCGGGGCGGCCGCGCCGGCGCGCAGACACTCGAGCGCGTCGAGCAGCTCGTGCAGCGCACCACCGAGGAGCACGCGGCAACCGGATGCACGTGCGATGGGCGCGGCATCGACGCCGTGCACCCGACGCTCGCGGCGCTGACCGAGGGGAGCGAGGGATCGCTTGCGTCACTGCCGGATGTGTGGACCGTGCTCAGCGCAGGCGTCGCGGGCGACGGCGCCGAACGGCTGCTGCCGCGACTCGACGGCGACGACCTCGCGTACGCTCCCTACACGCATCGCGGCATGATGCTCGCGAGCCTGCTCAACGGCTACGGCATTCCCGCGACCTGGTTGCTGAGCATCGATCAGCAGAGCCACGCCGACATGCTCGGCCACGTCACGGAGAAGCTCCTCGCGTCCGCCGAGATGCAGGCGGCGCTGAGCGGCGACCTCGATGCCGGCCGCATCCCGGCGAAGCCGGAGACGGACGATGCCGACGACGACGAGTAGCAGCGCTGCGGTGGCGCGCCGCTGATATAAGCCGGGCGCCGGCCCTCGCTCTTCGCCAACGAGCGGTGATGGGGATCCGATGGCATCGACAAGTGATGGGGCATCAGCACACGCGAGGCGGAGATCGGCGGGTACCCCCTGGGGCCGCAGCCAGTCCAGGGAGGTGCGTCGATGAGTGTTGCCGTTGGCGTTGACATCGGGAGCGCGAGCCACGTGGTGGCAGTGTGCCGTGACGGTGCTCGCGAAGCAGAGCGGCGGGCGCTGAAGGTCAGCGCCAACCATGCGGGCTTCGCTGATCTCGACGCCTGGCTCGCGCGCCAGCCTGAGCCGGTGGAGCGGGTCGTGATGGAATCGAGCGGCCACTACTGGTTCAACCTGGCCAGCCACCTGCACCGGCACGGCTACGCGGTGGCGGTGGTGAACCCGTTGGAGGCGAAGTACTTCGGCA
Organism: Candidatus Dormiibacterota bacterium; assembly: GCA_019234035.1. Classification (GTDB taxonomy): domain Bacteria; phylum Chloroflexota; class Dormibacteria; order Aeolococcales; family Aeolococcaceae; genus JAFALX01. The sequence goes on from JAFALX010000238.1 coordinate 947, forward strand.
AGCGCCGGCTGCAGCGAAGCAAGAGCGATCCTGCCGATGCGCGCACACTGGCGGCGTTGGCCATGGTCGACCAGCCGCCGACCCGGGAACCCTTGCGCGGGGCCGAGCTGCGCGAGGCGTCGCGATTCGCGATGCGGCTCGTGCGAGAACAGGGCCAGGTGTGTCAGCGAATCCTGCGCCTGGTGGACATCGGGTTCCCCGAGCTCAACGAAGTCTGGGACGACCCGACGTGCATGAGTGCGCTGGCGCTGTTGCGGCGCGCGCCGACGGCGCGCGCGGTTTCGCGGTTGCGCGTCGACACGCTGGCAAAGCTGAAGCGGCCGGGCGACCGCGCTCGACCGATCGGGCCGGCCAAGGCCGAGCAGCTGAAGCGCTTGGCGGCGGAGTCGGTGGCGGCGCCCGAGCTCGAGGCGCAGGTGAGCTTCGAGATGCGTCTGCTCATCGGCCAGTACGACCTCCTCGAGCAGCAGATCCAGGAAGCCGATCGCCGCGTCGCAGCGTTCCTGGACGGCGACGTGGCGCAGCGCCTCCTGAGCATCCCTGGTGTGGGTCCGTCGACGGTGGGGACGTTGATGGCGGAGATCGGCGACATCTGGCGCTTCAGCGACGTGGATCAATTGCTGGCCTACGCCGGGGTGCATCCCAAGGAACAGCGCTCCGGGAAGAAGGGCGCGGACCCCGAGACCAGCTGGGTGATGGCCAAGACCGGCAACGCATATCTGCGCGAGGCGACGTACCGCATGGCCGTCGTTGGCATCCAGCACAACCCGCTGATCCGAGAGCACTACGCGCGCAAGCGAGCCGCCGGCAAGAGCCGCATGAACTCCGTTGGCCACTGCATGAGCAAGGCGCTCTCACTCGTCTGGGGAGTGTGGCGCGGGGGCGAACCATTTGATGCGGCGCATGGAAGTCGCCGCCAGGAGGCTTGACTAGAACTTATGGGATCTAGAACACTGTCTGAATCTGGCCGCCGTCGACGACGACGGCGGCGCCGGTGACGAACGACGCGGCAGGCGAGCACAGATACACGGCGACACGCGCCACCTCATTCGGCTCACCGATGCGACCGAGCGGGTTGCGCCCGCCGATGCCGCGGAAATGCCCCTCGATGTCGGTGACCCCGGCGGCGCGTGCGAGCTCGACCTGCCGGTCGGTGCGAATCGCCCCGGGGAGCAGCGAGTTGACCCGCACCTGTGGAGCGAGCTCGTTCGCGAGCGTCTTGGAGAGTCCGTTGACCGCTCCGCGAATCGTGTTGCTCAGCGTCAGCCCGGGAATCTGCTGCTTGACCGTCGACGACGCGATGAAGAGGATCGCGCCCGCATCGGAGCGACGCAGCCGGGGCAGCGCCGCGTGAATCAGGTGCACGCCGCTCATGAACAGGTTGTTGAACCACGTGTGCCAGTCGTCGTCATCGAGCTCTTCGAAGCGCCCCTTGGGCGGGCCGCCGGTGTTGATCACCAGCGCATCGAGCCGGCCCAGCGTGTCGGCGGTGCTGTCGACCGCGTCGTGTGCCTGCTCGCGCACGCCCACGTCGGCAACGGTCGCGA
>JAFALX010000073.1 GCA_019234035.1 Candidatus Dormiibacterota bacterium
GGAGTCCGATGACATCATGGCCGCAGTCTTCCCCGCGTTCGTGGCGTGCCAGAACGAGCATCCGATGGGGCCGCTCGAGATCCCGGAGCATCCGCTGGTCGACCAGACGATGCACGACTGCCTGCACGAGGCGATGGACGTCGACGGGCTGCGCGAGCTCGTCACCGCACTCGAAGCCGGGAGGGTGACCGTCACCTGTCGCGACACCACCGAGCCGTCGGTGCTGGCGCACGAGATCATCAACAGCCAGCCGTACACCTTCCTCGACGATGCGCCACTCGAGGAGCGCCGCGCACGCTCGATCACGCTGCGGCGCGGGCTTCCGGTCGATGCGCACGATCTCGCGGCGCTCGACCCCGACGCCATCGCCCGAGTTCGCGGCGAGGTGGAGCCGGAGCCGCGTGACGCCGACGAGCTTCACGATCTCCTGCTGTCCCTCGTCGTGTTGTGCGAGCGCGAGCAGTGGCGCGCGATGTTCGAGGAGCTCGTCGACGCCGGTCGCGCGGTGTCGCTGATGCACGGTGACGTCACGCTGTGGTGCGCGGTGGAGTCGCGTGCCGCGGCCGAGACGCTGCTGCCAGGCGCGGTGTGGCAGTCCGACGTGCGTTTCACGGCGGCCGGCTCCGACGCGGTCGACGGCGACGCCGTCGCCGCCGCGATGGTGCGCGGACACCTCGAGCTCAGCGGGCCGACGACGGGGGCGCTGCTCGCGCAGCTCACCACGGCGCCGCAGCCGATGGTCGACATCGCGCTGGCACGCTTGGAGGGCGAGGGCTCCGCACTGCGGGGGACCTTCGATCCCGCGCTGTCCGGCGAGCAGTGGTGCGCGCGCCGTCTGCTGATCCGGATTCATGCGTACACACAGCACCGGCTGCGTCGCGAGATCGAGCCCGTCAGCGCACAGGACTTCATGCGGTTCCTGCTTCGCTGGCAACGGGTTGCGCCCGACACGCAGCGCGAGGGGCGCGCGGGCCTCGCCGCGACCGTCGCGCAGCTGCAGGGGTTCGAGCTGCCGGTCGGGACGTGGGAATCCGACATTCTGCCGGCGCGCGTCAGCGGATACCACGCTGCGTGGCTCGATCAGCTGTGCCTTTCCGGCGAGGTCGCGTGGGCGCGCCTTCGCGTGCGCGACACCTCCGATGACGAACCGGCGGCGCGCAGCACCGCGTTCCCGTCACGCGCCACACCGGTGACGCTGCTCATGCGCGCCGATATGCCCTGGCTGCTGCAGGCGGTGCGAGGCGGTGCGCATCCGACGGAGCCCGACCATGGCGCGCCGCGCGATGTTCTCGACGCGTTGCAGCGGCATGGCGCGCTGTTCATCGGCGACATCGCCGCCGCGACACGGCGGCTGCCCTCCGATGTGGAGGCCGGATTGTGGGACGGCGTTGCCCGGGGACTCGTCACCGCCGATGGGTTCGCCGCCGTGCGCGGGCTCCTCGTCGGGCGGCGCTGGTCAGGGCCGCAGGCCCGCCGGCGGGGGTTGCGCCGCGGCGTGAGCGCGCTGTCGTCCGGTGAGGGTCGCTGGTCGCTGGTCCCCGAGGCCCTGCCGATCCAGGACAAGGACGAGCTTGCCGAGGCGGTCGCGGAGCAGCTGCTCGTTCGCTGGGGGGTCGTGTTCCGCGACCTCCTCGTGCGCGAGACGCTCGCGCTGCCGTGGCGCGACGTGCTCTGGGCGCTGCGGCGCATGGAGGCACGCGGCCTGGTGCGCGGCGGACGCTTCGTCAATGGTTTTGCGGGCGAGCAGTTCGCGCTGCCGGAGGCGGTGGATGCGTTGCGCCGCGTGCGGCGCAGCGAGCGCAACGGCGAGACGATCACCGTGTGCGCCGCCGACCCGTTGAACCTGGTGGGAATCGTGCTGCCGGGGCCGCGCGTTCCCGCGGTGCGGACCAATATCATCAGCTACTGCGATGGCGCCGTGGTTTCCTCCGCATCGAGTCCCCGCGACGGCATCCTCAGCACCGCGTAGTCGCGCGGCGCGCCACTGATGCCGCGGCGACCGCCGGCCGGCGTCAGGCAGGGGGGCGCGCGTCAGCGAAGCGGCGTCCTGATTCGTCGATGCCGACCGCGCCCGACAATCGTTCGCGCCACGAAGCGGGCGGCTGCGTATCCGATGCCGCTGCGGCGCTGCGCGCGCCAACGGCACGGCGGAGCGCCGCGAGCACAGCGTCCGGTGCGAGCGACGGTTCACCGCTGACGTCAGCCAGCAGCACGGCCACGTTCGTGCCATCCATGGCATCGACCGCGAGCACCGCAAGCGGCGACCGCGCGGGGAGCATCACCTCCTGCCACTCGCTCGCGGTCGAGAGCGCCGTGATGTCGCGCGCGGATTCGGTCCATACGGCGATGACCGCGTTCCCCTCGAAGCGAATCGCGGGGTCCGGCGTCGCGCTCACGAAGCCGGGCTCCACCAGTGTGGCGAGCTGTGATGCAGCAGCGCGATACGCATCCAGCTGAACCGCGCTGAGCGATGCTCCGCGGAACACGATCCCGTTCCAGCTGGGCATGGCCGCAAGCGCCGCCTGCATCGCGGCAGCTTGAGCCAGTGCGCCCTGCTCGTCGCTCACAGTGCGTGGTCGTCATCGGATGGGGGAAGCGGTTCGCCGGTGCTGGGGTCGAGGGGACGACCCTCCCAATCAACGCCGGGGTATGCCCATTTCGAGGGGGGAACGATGGCTTTGCGCTGCTTCGGGTCCGCCTGGATGCGCCTGCGCAGCGCAATCGCCTCTCGGAACCTGCGCAGCGACTCCTCACGCTCTGCAGCGTCGTCCTCGCTCATGGCAGCTCTTGGAGAAGTATGTGCAGGTGGCCATCCAGCGACTGCATGTCCTGCACGTGAAACGGCGTCTGGGCCGCGAAGAGCACCTCGCTTTCGTCCGGCAGAGTCGAGATGGCGCTGATGTCCTTGCCGTGCAACGAGTTG
>JAFALX010000028.1 GCA_019234035.1 Candidatus Dormiibacterota bacterium
GCTCCGCGCGCTGCCGCGGGAGTCATTGCGGGACCGGCGGGACCGCGCGCTGATCCACTTCCTCATCGCGAGCGGGTGCCGCATCGCCGAGGCGTGCTCGCTGAACCGCGGCGACATCCGTGCCGGCGGCTTTCGCGTTCTGGGCAAAGGTGGCAAATACCGGACGGTGTACCTGACCGAGGACGCGTTCGCAGCTGTACAGGACTACCTGCTGATGCGTGGACCGGATCAGAGTCCTGCACTGTTCATCAGCGTCGCCCGCGCCGAGCTCACCCACGGCCATGCGCTCGCCGGAAACCGCCTGACCCCCGACGGCGCCCGGCGTGCGCTGGGTGCCCTGCGTCGCCGCCTCGGCGCCGACCCGGCGTTGTTCGAGCTGGTCGCCGGCCTCCGCAGCCCGCACACCGCGCGGCACACCGCCGCCACCACCCTCCTCGAGGCGACCGACGGCGACGTCCGCCTGGTCCAGGAGGTGCTCGGCCACGCCACGCTCGAGACGCTGCGCGTCTACACGGAGATCACGGATCGGCGCAAGCGGGCGGCGTACGATCGGCTCGGGGACTATCTGAACGAGGTGGAAGCCGTCAGCGCCAGACGTTCCCCAGCTCGAGCGGCGGCCCGCCGAAGCCCACTTCCCAGCGGGTGAGCAGCGCCAGCCCGATCGGCGGGTACATCGTCAGCCGTGCAAGCTCGTCGCGAGGCTGCCACACCGCGTCGCGCAGCGCGCCGTCCTCCTTGCCCACCTGGAGCTCGCCCCCGGTGAGCGTCGCCGCGTAGACGAGATTGACGATGTGCCGCCCCCCGGGATCGATGGCTTCGCAGACGATCTGCAACGGGCCCACGTCGACGCTGTAGCCGGTCTCCTCGAGCGTCTCGCGCGCCGCGGTCTCGCGCAGGGTCTCCCCGATCTCGACGCCGCCACCAGGTACGAGCCAGTAGCGGCGCGACGCCTTCTCGTGCTCGACGAGCAGGATCCGGTCGGCGTTGGTGACGCAGACGCCGACCCGGATCCGGAGCTGAGCCGCCACCGAAGGATTATCGCCCGGGCACGACAAGCCCTTGACTCGAACATCCGTTCCCCGCTATCCTGGCCTCATGGGAACGCATGTTCGTACCAGCCCCCGGCTCGGGATCCGGGATGCAGCCGATGCCCATCGATATCGGCGCTCGCAACGCGGCCGGCGGGTGCGACTGGCGGCCGGTGCGGCCGGCCTCGCGGCGGCTGCGCTGTTCCTCATCGGCGGCGCCGTAGGCGGCGCCTCCACCCCGCCGCGTCACGTCACCGTGCACGCCGGCGACACGCTGTGGTCCATCGCGGAGGCGACGTACGGCGACAGCGACGTCCAGGCGCGCGTCGTGCAGCTCGAGACCGCCAACCACCTGACCAGCCCGGCGCTCAGCCCGGGCGAGGTCCTGATCCTGCCGGGTCCTTGACCCGGCGAGGCAACGCCGGCTCCGGTACGGTCCTGCCCGCCTGGATGTCCTCGAGCCACCGCGGCGTGCCCGACGGGCGCGGCCGCGGACGGTCCACCTGAGGTCCACCGCCACCGCCGCCTCCGCCGTCTTCCGAGTCGCTGGCACTGGCGTTGAGCATGCGGACGAAGATCACGGTGAACGCGGTGAACAGTGCGATCTTGCTGACGAGCGCGATCGAAGCTCCTGCGATCTGCTGATCGGTCAGCGGGTCGAGGCCGAGCAGCCGCGGCGCGTCCGCGTACAGCGAGTACAGCGGATGATGCGCCAGCGCGACGACGAGCCCGCCGAAGGTCTGCGGGATGGTCGCCAGCACGATGTAGCCGATCTTTCCCAGCGGCGACATGGCCTTCACCGGCGGCGAGAACGGCGTCACGATCGGCCACCAGAACATCACCGACGTCAGCAGCAGTGACACCTGTTCCAGGCTCCACAGGTTGTCGTTTTGCATCGCCGCCTGGTACGGCGCCACCGTGTGCCAACCGAAGAACGCTGCGTTCACCGCGAAGATGGCGACGAGCGGATGCACGAAGACGCGCAGCGTGCGTTGCAACCACCGCGGCATGCGCACGCGCGGATCGCGCGGCAGCGCGAGCAGCAGCAGTGGCGGGATCGCGCCCATGAGGAGCGTGACCTGGAGCAGATGCGCAGACAGCAGATAGTGCTGCGCGACCGTGTTGAGCGGGCTGAACCAGATCGCCCCGAGGAGCAGGGCCGCGGTGATGAGCGCCGTCCAGCGGAGACGCCGATGTGTGGTGCGCCCGTGCAAGAGCAGGAGCGCAACGCCAATCACGATGACCCCCGCGACGGCTCCGAGTAGAGGTTCAAAGCTCGGAGTGGACGCAGACGGAAGAGCCATCTTCAGAGGCTAGCGCATCGGTCCACTGAGCGTGAACGTCGTGAGCGAATCGTCAACCGGCGCTCCCTCCCGGATGGCAGGGTCGGTAGAACGCGGTACAACATGGCTTGCCGTGGACATGATCAATCCGAGCAGCCGTGCGCGGACCCATACCTACCAGTTCTCCGGTCGCACCACGCAGACCCCGGACGAGGTGCTCGATGCGTTCGCGGCGCGGCGGCTGCCCGGCATCGTGGTGGACGAGCGCGGCCCGAACCACCTGGTGCTCCGTCCCCAGCGCCACGTCCGTTACGGCGGCGACGTCGCCGTGGTGGCCGGCATCCTGATCGTGTTCGCCGTGCTGATCCTGACCGCGGTGACGCCGGTCTTCATCGCCCTGCTGCCCCTCGCCGTGGTGCCGGCGATCCCGCCGCTGCTCGACCACCGCCCGGACATCGCGATGAGCGCCGTCGAGGAGGAGCGCGGTGGCACCCGGGTCACCGTCCACGGGCAGGCCTCGCCGGAGCTCGCCGCAGTGCTCGACGCCTACCTCGGCTCGCTGCCACGGTACGTGCCGGTCGAGAACGAGGGCGCCGGAGCGAATGCGACACAGGCCCAGTCGCCGCGGCCGCCCGCGACCGGCTTCTGACGGCAGCGCGCCGGGCCACCACTCCGCCAAGCCTGGGCGCCGTGCCCTCGGCACTGGGAGCTACGAGAGCAGCCGGATGACTGCGGTCACAACTCCTTCCAATTCCAGGTTCTTGGGATACGTCGGCTCGAGAGAGGGGTTCTCGGGCTGCAGACGAACGCGCGTCCCATCCCGATAGAAGCGCTTGACCGTCACCTCGCTCTCGCCGGTGAGGTCGTTCTCGATGCGGGCGACGACGATCGTCCCGTTGGCAGGAGCATCACGACGCGGACGCACCACGACGATGTCGCCGTCATGAATGCCCGCGTTGATCATGCTGTCGCCGTGCACCGTCAGCGCGTAGCTGCTGTCGTCGCGTGCGATCTCGGTTCCGACGGTGATGTGGTCTTCGACGTTCTGCTCGGCGAGCATGGGCGTGCCTGCCGCGACGCGGCCGATCAGCGGCAGCGAGATGATGTTTCCGGCCGCTCTCGGGGCGCTCGGTGGTGCAACAGCGGCGCCGCCATCCTGGACGACCTCGACGGTGCGTGACTTCGCCGGGTCGCGGCGGATGAAGCCGCGCGCCTCGAGCGAGTTGAGGTGGTTCTGGACGGTCGACGACGAGCTCAGGCCGACTGCCTGGCCGATCTCGCGCACGGTGGGCGGATATCCGTGATCACGTGCGTGAGAGCGCAGGAAGTCGAGGATTTGCTGTTGCCGATTGTTCAGCTGGTTCGGCATGTGATCCATTTCCTCCAGTCGGAGTGGGTGACTGGACTGTAGCACGCCGGGGCGAATTGTGCAAACGTATGTTCTGCGACCTCGACTGCAGTTCGCGCACTGCAGTCACACGCTCTGCGCGGACAGTTCTCCGCCGGCGACGGCATCCATGGCAGCAGCGATGAGATCGGCCTCCGGGCCGCTCCTGTGCAGCCAGGTGATGCGCTTGTCGCGCCGGAAATACGTGCGCTGCGAGCGGGCGTATCGGAGCGTGCGTTGCGTCGTCGCCGCAACCGCGTCGTCGACGGTCATCGCGCCCTCCAGCACCGCCAGCGCCTCCGCGTAGCCGATGCCGCAGCCGGCGATGGCCGGTGCGCCGTACCCTCCGGCCAGCGCGGCCCGCGCCTCGTCGAGGATTGCCCCGCTGCGGAACATGACCTCGGAGCGGTGTCGAACCCACGCCTCGTGCAGCTCGCGGGGCGCATCGACACCGATGATGACCGCAGCCCGAGGCCGCGACCCCCGCCCATCCTGGAGGCGCCCGGTCGCGTCGAGGATCTCGAGCGCGCGGATGACGCGCCGCGGATTGCGAAGATCCACCCTGCCGGCCGCAGACGGCTCGCGGCTCGTGAGCTCGGCGGCGAGCTGGTCCCTTCCTGCGGCGGTCTCCGCGATGCGGGTGCGCTGGCTCCGGGTGGCCGGGTCCGGCGGAGCACCGCCGAAGTCGTAGCCCTCGACGAGCGCGGTCACGTACAGCCCGGTGCCACCGACGACGATCGGCTGGGCATCGCGTGCCTCCACGACCTCGAGCGCGCGCCGCGCCGCCTCGAGCCAGCCGGCGACCGTGAACTCCTGGCCCGGATCCGCAAGGTCGAGCAGATGGCACGGCACCTCGCCGACCTCCTCCTGCGTCGGGGCGCACGTGCCGGCGCGAAGGCCACGACGCAGCTGGCGCGAATCCGCGTTGAGCAGCTCGGCAGGCCACAGCTTCCGCGCCAGCGCGACGGCCAATCGCGTCTTGCCCGTGCACGTCGGACCGACGATGACGATCATTCCTTTGAGGGGAGATTCGTCGACGTCCGCGAACGGAGCACCGGCAGGGAGGGGCGGCCGAACGTCCGGCGCAGCGTCGGGTCGTCCAGCACCACCACCGTCGGGCGTCCGTGCGGACAGGTCACACCGCCGGGGGTCTCGACGAGCCGGTCGAGCAATCGCTGCTGCTCCTCGGCGTCGAGGCGGTCGCCGAATCGCACGGCACTGTGGCACGCGACGGTCGCCGCGACACGCGACGTCCGCACGTCGACCGCGACGGCGTCATCGCCGAGGGCATCGAGAAGGGCGAGCACCAATCGCCCGGCATCGCCGCCACTCGCCGCCGCCGGCACCGCTGCGCACCGCAGGCTGTCCGGGCCGAACGGCTCGATGTCGAAGCCACACGCCGCGACGAAGTCGCGATGGCGCTCGACGCGTTCCAGTCCCGCCGCATCCACGGACACCACCGCGGGAATGAGCAGCATCTGCGTGTCCGCCACAGCACTGCCGGGACGCGACCAGCGCTCGAGCAGCTCCTGGTAGATCGATTTCTCGTGCGCCGCGTGGGGATCGACGATGACGAGCGATCCGTGTGACTCCGCCACGAGCCACCGCCCGCCCACCTGTCCCACCGCGCGCAGCGGCCGCAGATCCGACAGGGAGGCGATCCCGCCTGCAGCGGGTGCTCCGGCAGTCGCAGCCACGGCGCCCGCGTCAGCGAGCTCGAGCATGCTCGTCCCGGACGCACCGGCACCGTAGTCGGCGACCGCGGCCGGTGCGAACGTCGAGAGCATGCGCGCGCCGGACTCCAGCGGCGACACCTGCAGCGCGGCCCAGCAGGCGCGCTGCACGGCGGTGAAGACGCGCCGCTCGTCGCGGAAGCGCACCTCGCGCTTGGTGGGGTGCACGTTCACGTCAACCTCGGCAGGATCGACGACGATGAGCACCACGCCGTGGGGATATCGGTTCACCGGCAGCAGCCCGCGATAGGCCTCCTCCACCGCCACCTGCACGCCGCGGTGCTGGATGCGCCTGCGGTTGACTCCGACGACCAGCGCGCCGCGCTGGCCGCGGTGCGCATGCGGAGCGCTGACCGCGCCGCCCACCACGACCTCTCCGGCGCCGTCGATGTCGAGCAGGTCCACCGCCCGCGGACCGTACAACGCGTGCAGCGCATCGCGCAGCGACCCACCGGGTGTGCGCAGCTGCTCGCGATCGTCGCTGCGCAGGCTGAAGGCGACGTCGTGGTGCAACAGCGCGAGCTCACCCAGCAGGCGCAGCACCGCCGCCGACTCCGCGCCGGCGCTGCGCAGGAACCGCAAGCGTGCCGGCGTCGTCGCGAACAGCTCGCCGACTGTGATGCGCGTCCCGACCGGAGCGGCCACCGGCGTGCGCTCACCGGGCTCGCCGAACCGCACCCGCAGGCGGGCACCGGCGCCGCTCGCGGCGTCGCGCGACACGATCGTCAGGTCCGACACCGCAGCGATGCTCGCCAGCGCCTCACCGCGAAAGCCGAGCGTGCGCACGCGAGCGAGGTCGTCGCTGCGCGTGATCTTCGACGTGGCGTGACGCGCGACCGCGAGCTCCAGGTCGCCGGCGACGATGCCGGCGCCGTCGTCGCTCACCTCGATGTCGATCAGCCCACCGCCGTGAATGGACACGTCGACGCGTCGCGCGCCGGCATCGAGCGCGTTCTCCACCAGCTCCTTCACCACCGACGCGGGCCGCTCCACCACCTCGCCGGCGGCGATGGCGTCGGCCACCACCTGCGACAGCCGGACGATCCGAGCTGAGGCGATCACGGTCCGGCGCGCTGCTTCAGGTCCGCGAGCGCGTTCAGTGCGGCCAGAGGCGACAGGCTTTCGATGTCGAGGGTGGCCAGCTCCTCGACGAGTGGATGCGGCGGCACGGCGATGTCCAGGCTCAGCTGCGCGGCTCTCGGCCCCGCCTCCGCGGCGAGCGGGCGCGCCTGCTCCATTTCGCCGAGCAGGATGCGCGCGCGCAGCAGCACGGAGGACGGGACTCCGGCAAGCCGCGCCACGTGGATGCCGAACGAGCGGTCGGCGCCGCCCGGCACGATGCGGTGCAGGAACGTCACGCGCTCTCCCTCCTCGATCACCTCGACGCGCGCGTTGCGCACGCGCGGCAGCGTGCTCTCCAACGCGGTGAGCTCGTGGTAGTGGGTGGCGAACAGGGTGCGGCAGCCGAGCTGTGGGGAGTCGTGCAGGTGCTCGACCACCGCGCGCGCGATGCTCAGCCCGTCGTACGTGGACGTGCCCCGTCCGATCTCGTCGAGGATCACCAGGCTGCGCGGGGTCGCCTGCCGCAGGATCGCTGCGGTTTCTGCCATCTCCACCATGAACGTGGACATGCCGCCGCTGAGGTCGTCGTGCGCGCCGATGCGGGTGAACACGCGATCGCACACGCCGATCCGCGCGCGCTGCGCCGGAATGAAGGAGCCGATCTGCGCCAGCACGACGGACACCGCGATCTGGCGCAGGTACGTAGACTTGCCGGCCATGTTCGGGCCGGTGAGGATGACCATGCGCTCCGCGACGTCGAGGCTGCAGTCGTTGGCGACGAAGCGTCCCGGGCCGAGCGCGCGTTCCACGAGCGGATGGCGCCCCTCCTCGATGTCGATGACCTCGGAGTCGTCGACGACCGGGCGCACCCAGCCGGACGCGGACGCGACCGTGGCAAGCGACTGCACCGCGTCCAGGGTCGCGGCGGCGCCGGCGGCATCGAGCAGCTGCGCGGCGCTGGCCGCGACGAGCGCCGTCGCGTCGCGCAGCAGATCCAGCTCGCGTGCGAGGGCGCGCTCGCGAGAGTGCAGCACGATCGACTCCTGTTCCTTCAGGTCCGGGGTCGTGTAGCGCTCGGCGCCGACGAGCGTCTGCTTGCGCTCGTATCCGCGCGGCACCCCGTCGCGCTGACCGTTGGGCACCTCGATGTAGTAGCCGAACACGCGGTTGTAGCCGACCTTGAGGCTCTTGATGCCCGTGCGGTCGCGCTCGGACGCCTCCAGGCCCGAGATCCACTCGCGGGCCGAGCGCGACGCCTCGTGCACGCCGTCCAGCTCGGCGTCGTAGCCGGGCCGGATGGCGCCGCCCTCGCGCATCACGGCGGGCGGGTCCTCGACCAGCGCCCGCGCCAGCTCCTCGGCCAGGGCGGGATCGGGCCGCACCGCCCCCACCAGCTCGCGGACGAGCAGCGACTCGACGCCGGCGCTGGCCGCGACGACCCCC
>JAFALX010000218.1 GCA_019234035.1 Candidatus Dormiibacterota bacterium
TGGCAGGACGAGGCATGCGCCGATCATCGACGATATCTTGTTGCCGTGCTCACCTATTCATGAATCAAAGGACTAGTTATCTCAACTTGCTGTCTGCGGATGCTACCCCGGTCCTCGTCCCGCGCCTTGGCTCGGAAGCATGTCAAGGAGCGGGTACTCGGGATTGGCGCTTGTGGACGCTGGCAGATGGGGCAGCAGCCGGCGCTTGCCGAAACCTCGACTGAGGCGATTACCAATCGCCAGGGAGTCAAGTGTTGGCAAACTCTGGGCATTGGTTGCGCTCGCCCCCGATCGGCATAGCCGGTGGAACTGAGGCGTCCTGGGAAAGGCGGAGGCTCCGGCTCTATGAGAATCGTGAGTCATGGAAGGCGCCAAGCACCGGCTGCCTGGCGGACCCTTCGGCAAAGCGCTCGACGCCGTGCTCCTGCGCCGTATCAACGTGAAGACAATCGACCGAATGATTGGGAATCTCCGGGGCATGGTTCGCTGAGACTCGGCCGGGGGCGCGGGGCGCAGTCAACGCCTCTAGAACTCTCCTGATCGCCCTACTGGGGCACGACCCAGCAGCGGGGCCGGCGATCGCGGACGCTGTGCTTCGTGGCTGCCTGCAACAATCAGTGCGATGCCCATTACCACTCGCGACGATCTCCGCAACGTGGCGATCATCGCCCACGTCGACCACGGCAAGACAACCCTCGTGGACTCACTGCTGAAGCAGTCGCTCGTGTTCGCTGAGCACGAGACCGTCGGCGAGTTGATGATGGACACGCAGGATCTCGAACGCGAGAAGGGCATCACGATTCTCGCCAAGAACACATCGCTCCGCCACGGACGGGTCACCTTCAACATCATCGACACCCCGGGTCACGCGGATTTCGGTGGCGAGGTCGAACGCGTGTTGGGCATGGCGGACGGCTGCCTGCTGCTCGTCGATGCGGCTGAGGGACCGATGCCGCAAACGCGCGTCGTGTTACGTCAGGCGCTCGCTCTCGGGCTGCGGCCGATCATTCTCATCAACAAGCTCGATCGACCAAACGCTCGCCCCGCGGAGGCGCTCGAGGCTACTCACGATCTGCTCCTCGAGCTGGCCACCGACCCGGCGCAGCTTGACGCGCCGGTGCTGTGGACCAACGGCCGAGAGGGCACCGCCAGCGCTGATCTCACCACTCCCGGCAGCGATCTCCAGCCGCTGCTGGAAGCGATACTCGAATTCACGCCGCCGCCCCGCGTTGACGTCGCCGGCCCGTTGCAGCTGGTCATCAGCGCACTCGACCACGACGCGTACCGCGGGCGCCTCGCCATCGGGCGCGTGCAGCGCGGCAGCGTGCGCATCGGCCAGTCCGTGGTGCTGATCACCGCCGAGGGGATCAGCGCTCGTCAGACGATCAGCGGCGTGCTCATGACCGAGGGGCTGCACCGCGTCGAGGTCGAGCAAGCGCGTGCCGGCGACATCGTCGCGCTCTTCGGCATGCCTGAGGTGGGCATCGGCGACACCGTCGCCGACCCGGACGCACCCGATGCGCTACCGCGCATCTCGGTAGGCGAGCCTACTCTGCGCATGCAGTTCAGCGTCAACAAGTCGCCGTTCGCCGGCCGCGAGCAGACGGTGAGCAGCACCTCGCGCCAGCTGCGCGCGCGCCTGGACCGCGAGCTGCGAACCAACGTTGCGCTCCGTGTGGCTGATGGCACGACCGCGGAAGTGTTCGAGGTCAGTGGCCGCGGCGAGCTGCATCTCGCGGTGCTCATCGAAACCATGCGGCGCGAGGGGTACGAGTTCGAGGTCTCGCGACCGCAGGTGATCACCCGCGAGGACGAGCATGGTCACCAGCTCGAACCGTTCGAAGAGTGCGTCATCGACGTGCATGCGGATCAACTGGGCAGCATCACCGAGGCGCTCGGTGCACGCGGTGCGCAGATGCAGTCTCTGCACACCAACGCCGGCGGCGGCGCGCGGGTCATCTATCACGCGCCGACGCGCGCACTCATCGGGATGCGCAGCAACATTCTCACCATCACCCGGGGCACCGGCGTGATGGCCACGCGCTTGCTCGGCTGGGAACGCTGGCGGGCGCTGCCGCGCAGCGGTCGCAGCGGCGTGCTGACCGCCAGCCAGGGGGGCATTGCGGTGGCCTACGGATTGCAGGCGCTGCAAGAGCGGGGCCAGCCATTGATCGGTCCCAACACCGCCGTCTACGAGGGGATGATCGTGGGCCTCAACCGTCGCGGCGGCGACCTCGCTGTCAACGTGACCAAGCAGAAGCAGAAGACCAACATCCGCAGCAGCACCGAGGACGCGACGATCAAGCTCGTGCCACCGCGCCAGTTCTCACTCGAGGAGGCGCTTGACTTCATCGAGGACGACGAGCTCGTCGAGGTGACGCCACAGGGCATCCGGTTGCGCAAGCGGGTGCTCAACGCGCTGGAGCGGATCGGGATTCGCAAGCGTCAGGCTGCCGCCGCGCAATCAGGATAGGAAGAACCGTTGCGACGGGTCAGCCATGAAGGCTGTGTCACCCCTCGAACGGCCACCGCGGCGCGCCCAGCTCGCGTGACACACCCCGCGCGGCCTCAACCACGGCCGTTGTCAGGCCGCGCACGGGGCCTCGTTGAAACACGCGCTCCGTATCCCCGACAGCCGCGATGGCGCCCACGGCGTTCGACGCGCTGTCGATGATGGGGGCGGCCACACTCGATTCGCCGAGCACCGCCTCGTCCCGCTCGGTGGCGAATCCATGCACGCGAACCTCCGCGAGTTGCTTGCGCAGCGCGGCCACCGAAAGGGTGCGCTTGGTCAAACGCAGCAGCGGGTTCGACAGAAGATCGTCCACGGTACTTTCCGGCGCGAAGGCGAGCAGCGCCTTGCCGAGGGCACTCGCGTGCAGCGGAAGCTGCGCCCCCACCTCGAGGATCTGCAGCGTCGCATCGTGCCGGAACACGTGGTGGACGACCACGGCGTTGATGCCATGCATGACACCGACCCGAACCGCCGTGTTGGTGCGCACCGCAAGCCGTTCCGCGTAGACGATGGATCGTGCACGCAATTCGTTGACGTCGAGATACGAGTATCCAAGCTGCAGCAGCCCGGCGCCGAGCTGATATTTCTCAGTGGCGCGGTCCTGCTCCACGAACCCCTGAGCCAGCAATGTCTGCAGCAGGCCGTGCACGGTCGGGCGCGCCAGACCGAGCCGGTCCGCAAGCTCGCTGACGCCAAGCCGTCCAGGACCGCCCGCGAGTGCCTTCAGGATCGCCGCCGCGCGGTCGATTGACTGGATGCTCGTCGATCGCTTGCCATTCGGCATTGCTGAATTATGGTCGAGGATGTAGACTAGACGCTCACAGCGGTTCGGTCGACTGGAGCGAGAACGTGGCAGTCGGGATTGTACTGGTGTCTCACAGCGCGGATCTTGCCGTGGGGTTGGCATCCCTCGCAGGTCAGGTGTCAGGCACCGAGGTGCGGATCGAGCCCGCCGGCGGGCGCTCGAATGGCGAGCTGGGAACATCGGACAGCCGCGTCATCGAGGCGATCGCCGCAGCCAACGGAGGTGACGGCGTCATCGTCCTCGGCGACCTGGGAAGTGCGATTCTCACTGCGCGGCACGTGCTGGGCGGGACCCACAACGGGCAGGTCCGCCTCGTCGACGCACCATTTGTGGAGGGAGCCGTCGCTGCCGCGGTCGTTGCCGCGAGCGGTGCGTCGCTGGACGACGTCGCGCGTGCCGCAGAAGACGCTCGAGATGCTCGCAAGCTCTGAGGCGGTGATGACGCTCCCGCCGGGTGTGGCGCTGCACGCGCGGCCGGCGGGACTGTTCGTCCGCGCGGCGATGCAATATCAGTCGCGAATAGTCGTCTGCGCAAACGGGCGCGAGGCCGACGCAAAGAGCATTCTCAGCGTGCTCGGTCTGGGAGCGACGGCCGGAACGACGCTGCGGCTTCGCGCTGAGGGCGAGGACGCTCGCGATGCGCTCGCGGCGCTGACCGTTTCTCTAGACGGCGTCGTCGAGTAGCCGGGTCAGCGAGGGGAGCATCGCTTCGACCTCCTCCGCTGACTCAGCCTCGAGCGCCTGCTTCGCAGCGTGCTCAGTTGCAGCGAAATCGAGACGACGTATCCACTGGCGTACGCGCCCCACTGCGGCGGCACCGACGCTGAGCTCACTGACAGCGAGACCCACCAGCAGCGGCATCACCAGCGGGTCCGACGCCGCCTCGCCGCACACCTCCACAGCGATGCCCGCTGCGTGAGCCGCCTCGATGGTGCTCGCGATCAGCCGCAACACCGCCGGATGGTGGACCGGTGCGCGCCCGGGCCGGCCCCGCTCGAGGCCGAGCTGAAAACTGGTGAGGTCATTGGTCCCGATGCTCAGCAACCCCACCTCGGCGGCAAGGTGGTCCGCCATGACCGCCGCGGCGGGCACCTCGACCATCGCGCCCAGCACGACCTGCTGTTGCCGGTCACGTGCCATCGCAGCCGCGTCGAGCGCGGCGCGCACGGCGCGAACCTGCGCCGGCTCGGTGACCATCGGCACGAGCACACGAAGCTCGGTTGCGGCGCCGGTATCGAGAATTGCATTCAACTGAGCGGCGAGCGCCTCAGGCGCCTGCAGCAACAGTTCGACGCCGCGCCCATGCGAACCCTCGAGAAACGGCGGCGTCTTGTCGCCACCAAAGTCGAGGATGCGCACGGTCGCGGTCCTGCCCGAGAGTTGCGCAAGCACCGGTCGCAGCGCGCCGGCGTGTTGCTCTCGAGTGGGCCACCGGAGCGCGTCGAGGAATGCGAGCTCGGTGCGAAGCAATCCGACGCCCTCCGCACCCGCGCGCAATGCAACCCGCACCTCGAGCAGGCTCGACGCGTTGGCGAGCACGCGCACGTGCCGGCCGTCGCGCGTGACCGCCGGAAGGGAACCGTCAGCGGCTGCACGGTGGGTTGCCGCGCGCCGCTGTGAATCCTGCTGTCGCGCTCCGGTGATCATCGGCGGCTGCGGCGACGCGACCGCGACACCGCGATCCCCGTCGACGATCAGCAGTTCGCCGTCGACCAGCTCCAGCACCGCAGGGCCGAGCCCGACCACCATCGGTAATCCCAGCGAGCGGGCCACGATTGCCGCGTGCGAGGTCACTCCGCCGCCGGCGAGCGCCACTCCGCGCACACCCTCGGCGAGCTCGGGAATATCGGCCGGCCCGAGGTCGGCGGCGATGAGGATGACCTCGCAGGGTGCCGCGACGTCGGCCGGAGCGGCCGCCTCCACGCGGGTCAGCCTCGCCGCGCGGCGCCCGAGACTGCGGACGTCGGCGGCGCGAGCGGCGAGCAGCGGATCCGAGATGGCGTCGAGCATGGTCGCTGCCGCCTCGATCTCCACTTTGATGGCCGCTGACGGCGACATGCCACGGCGCAGGATTGCGGCCTCCACCGAGGAGCGCAACGCAGGATCAACTCCCATCAATGCACCGGTGTCGACGATGTCGGCCTCGTCCGCATGCCCCGCGCGCCGGAGCCGTTCGGCCAGCTCGGCCACCTGTGCGGAGGCCGCGTCCAGCGCCGCGAACGCGACAGCGACTGCCTTCGCGCGGTCATTCGGATCGACCACGGCGAAATCGTCAGCGCCCATATCCCAACGCTGCACTGCGCCGACCGCGGTTCCCGGCGACGCGGGGACCCCGGCGAGCACGCGCTCGCCCACGTCAGCCTCGGCTGGTGAGCGCTCGTTCCAGTGCGCGGACGATCAGCGCGGTGGACGTGGCGCCGGGTCCTGATGACCGATCGACCGCTCGCCGAGATACGACGCCCGCCCCTTGCGCGCCTGCATCGGGATGGTCCTGCGCATCCCCTCCTCCGCCGCTTCCGCGGATGCACGCAGCATCTCGTCCCGGGTGGCGCCCTGAGCGCGTCCCTCGCGCAGGGCGGTCACCGCCGGGTCGAGCGCGTCGACCATCGTCTTGTCACCTGGAGCCGCTGCGCCCAGGTCGACGACGGCGGCGAGCGCCGCCGCCAGGGCGTCGGCCATTTGGGGCATCTCAAACGTCGGCTCGTCACCGAGTGCCCTGCCGGCGCGTCGCAAGGCTGACCCCCACAACGGACCGCTTGCGCCGCCGACCGACGAGACGAGGGTCTTGCCGGACAGGATCAACAGCTGTCCGGGCGTGCCGTCCTGCGCGTGCAGCGCATGCACGACGGCGTCGAATCCTCGGGTCATGTTGATGCCGTGGTCCCCGTCGCCGATGGCGGCGTCGAGCTGAATCAGGTAGTCACGCTCCGACCGTACTGATGCCGCAATCTCGCCCATCCAGGCGGTGATGGTCTGTGCATCCATGGCAATTGCGACCAGCACCGTACATCAGCCTCCCCAGCGAAGGGCAGGGGTGTGCACCGGAGCGTCCCAGAGGCCCGTGAGCCGGTCGTCGAGCTCCAGTACCGTCAGCGACG
>JAFALX010000031.1 GCA_019234035.1 Candidatus Dormiibacterota bacterium
CCGACGCAGATGACAAGAGTCGCATTCGAGGCAGTCGGTCTCGGGCGGGCGCTCGTGCTGTCCGATTACCACGGATTGCGGCGGCGTTTCCGTGACGCCGCGATCTACAGCAGCAACGACGAAGCTTCCATGGCTGCGAGCATCCAGGAGGCGCTCGCGAACCAGGCAACCCTCGAGGAGGCCGGCTGCCGGCTCCGCCAGGGGCTGCAGAAGGAGCACGAGGAGGGCGTCGCCCGCCTGCAGGACGCGATGCGTCGGGACGGGGTCCCGCGGGCTCGGCGGAAGCAGCAGCGGCTTCTGATGATCACGCAGCATCCCTATCCCTGGAATCCGACGCTGCGTCGCAACGTCGACGCGCTCACCGAAACGGGTGCGCACCTCGACCTCATCTGCAGCATGTTCGATCCGACGCTGACCGACCGTCCCGACAACCTGCACATCCACACAATCCCGATCGCACATCGGCGGCATCATCCGAGCAGGTACGTCATCGAGTACGCCGCGTTCTTCCTCCGCTCCTTCCTCAAGGTCACGACACTCTCGCTGCGCCGCCGATTCGATGCGGTGCAGGTGGACAACGTGCCCGATTTCCTGGTCTTTGCAGCCTGGCCGGCGCGGCTTCGCGGCGCGCGCATCGTGTTCTTCATGTACGAGCTCATGCCCGAGATGACGATGGCGCGTCTTCACCTCCACGCGAGCCACCCGCTCGTCGCGGTGACGCGGCGATTCGAGCGACGTGCGGTGCAGTGGTCTGATGCGGTGGTCGTCGTCAACGAGGCGTGCCGCCGCAACCTCCTCGCGCGCGGCGTCGATCCGGCGAAGGTCACGGTGATCCCGAACACGCAGCCGCCACGCCCGCTGCCGGCGCGACCCGCAAAGGATCGTCCGACGCTGGTCACTCACTCGACTCTCATCAAGCGGTACGGTATCGATGTCGCCGTGCGCGCCTTCAGGGAGCTCCGTTCCCGATGGACCGACCTCTCGCTCCTGATCCTCGGTGAGGGTGAGGAGTTACCGGCGCTGCGTGAGCTCGCGCAGACATTGGGTGTCGCGAAAGACGTGCACTTCAGGGGGGTTCTTCCCTGGGCGGAGGCGATGGCTGAGATCCGCACCTGCACGGTCGGCCTCGTTCCCGTGGTCGACGACGGGTACGGGCAGCTGCTGCTCCCGATGAAGTTGCTCGACTACACCGCGCTCGGTGTTCCCGCGGTCTGCTCCCGACTCACCGCGGTTGCGGACTACTTCCCGCCCGACTCGCTCGCCTACTTCGCGCCCGGCGACGCGTCCGCGCTTGCAAAGCAGGTGGATCGCCTTCTGAGCGACCCCGCCGGCGCACAGCGGCAGGCGAGCCGCGCGCGCGAGGTGGCCCTGTCAATCGGATGGGAGAAGGTCCTGCCGCAGTACCTCGATATCATGGCGGTGCGCGGCAACGGCCGCGGGCGCCCGCGAACGACATGAGCATCGCGGGCCCCGTCGGGCGCCTCGTCGCCGCACCGGGCTCGCTCTTCGTCGACACGCGCACGAGCGGCTCAGCCGAGCCGGGCACCGGTACGCCACTGCGACGCGCGCTGCCGCCCCGCACCTTGGCGCTCGCCTTCCTTGCCGGCGCGCTCGTGGTGTTGCTGATCGCGCTCGCGGTATGGCTCCTCGGCGGTGATGCGAGCACCGCGATGCTGCTGATCGCGATCGTGGTCGGAGTGGCGCTCGTCGCTCTCACGACGTACCGACCCGCCATCGGCTGCTACATCGTGGTCATCGGCGTTCCGCTCACCGCAGGGCTCGGGAAGGGCAACGTCATCCCACTGCTGCGCCTGAGTGAGGCGATCACGATCGTCGTTGCCCTCGGTGTGGTTCTGCACCGGTTGGGCAACTGGCAGCGCCGGCCCGTGACCGGGCTCGACCTCGCCGTCGGGAGCTTCTCGATCGGCATCGTCGCCGTCGCCGCGTTCGTGCTGCTCCTGACGCCGAACACCGGAGCCACGAGTGACGCGTGGCGAACGGTGATCGGGCCGCTGCAGTACTTCGTCGTGTACCTGCTGTTCTCGCGAGCGGGGCTCTCCAAGGCGGAGGTCCACCGCGCGCTGTGGCTCGCGATGGCCATGAGCCTCGTCATCGCCGCAATCGGGCTGGCGCAGCTTGCCAATCTGCCCGGTGTCCGCGCGTTCCTCGACACCTACTACCCCACCGCGGGGGCCGTCACGGGGATTTGCGATTTCGGCGTGTGCCGGCCCACGTCACTGATCGAGCACTGGAGCGCGTTCGGCGCGTATTCCGTCATGTTCTACACGCTCGCACTGGCGCTCGCCGCGAGCGGACGATCGAGCTTCTCGGGGCGATTCCTCGGAGTCGTGATGGTCGTGAACGCCATCGCGGTGTTTGCGAGCCAGACGCAGGCGGCGTGGCTCGGCATCGTCGTGACTACGATGCTCGTCCTCGTGCACCAGCGCCGAGCCCCGCGCCAGCTCATCGTCATCGGGCTGGCGGTGCTCGCGGGCTCGCTCGTCTTCTTCCCGCAGATTCAGTCCCGCGTGCTGCAGCAGTTCGGATCGAGTGGCTCGGTCTCGCTGCAGACCCCGCAGAGCCTGCAGACGCGGATCACATATTGGAGCGAGATATTCCTTCCAGCTGCAGCGCAGAGCCCGTGGGTGGGCACCGGGACCGTGGCGCCACAATCCGTGCCGCCGACTCTGGCCAACTATGCCGATAACGAGTTTCTCGCAATGGACTTCCGCGCGGGTGTGATCGGCGAGGGGCTTCTCATCACGGTGATCGCCACCGTCGCCGTGAGCGGCTGGCGCACGCGGCGGCACCCGGATCCCGTGGTGCGGGCGCTGGGCGCGGCCGCGTTCGCAGACATCATCGCGATCGCGATCATGGGGGTGACCGGCGAGTACCTGACGTTCGCGGGAGTCAGCACCGTGCTGTGGCTCACCGTTGCACTCCTTCCCGGGGGACAACAGGCCCGAATGCCCGCGCTGCCGCAACGGGTTCGTGTGGTGGAACCACCCCACACGAGCGGCGCCGCCCAGCTCACACCGGTGTCCGACGCCGGTGCGCAGCCCGGACTTCGCCGGCGCGCCAATGGCTATCTCCTCCGACCGTCGGTGATTCTCTTCGTGGGCAACGCCACGGCCCGGCTGCTCGGCCTCCTGTTCTCGCTGGTGACCGCGCGACTGCTCCTGCCTGCCGAGTTCGGCCTGCTCGCGTACGCCATGGTTTTTGCCACATTTGGATCTTTCCTGGTCGGCAACGCTCCGGCGGGCCTGGCGCGGTTCCTGCCGCGCGTACGCGACGATCCTCGAGCCAAGGACGCGTACTGGAGCAACGCCCTCGTCGTCGTGATCGCGGCCGTCATCCCGAGCGTCGTGCTGATCATTCCTCTCGGCCTGGTGGCTGGCTTGTCATCGGGGCTCACCGTCGGGCTGATCGCGAACATTCTTGGGACCGCCGCCTACGCGACGTATCGAGAGGCGCAGCGTGGCCAGGAGCGGTTCCGATCGATGGTGATCTTCTACGTGGTCGCGAACGTCGCGCAGCTCATCGCGGTGCTCGCGGCCGCCGCTCTCGGCTACCGCTCGCCCGCGTTGTTCCTGACGTTCTATGGGCTTTCGAGCGTCTTCGCGCTGCTCGTCATGCAGTTCCGCGCGCCCATCGGGCTGCATATTCGACCTCGAGACGTCCACTGGCGACGCGTGCAGGTGATCCTTCGCTTCACGTGGCCGTTGGTCGTGCAGACGCTCCTGTACCTCGTTTGGTTCGGCGCCGATCTCGTGCTCGTGAAGCGCCTGCTGCCGGCCGACAATGCCGGAGAGTACGCCGCCGCCAAGACGCTTGTGAACTTCCTGTTGCTGGCCCCGATGGCGATCGCGGGCGCGGCGGCGCCTCGGATCGCCAGGATCGCCCTCCCGCACGTCCGGCATTACGTCCTGCGGCTGCTCGCCATCGCGACGTTGACGATCACCGCGGGCCTGCTGGCGCTCGTCGCGCTGGAGCACCCCGCCCTTCGAATTCTTTTCGGCTCGAAATATGCGGCCGCGGGCGGTCCGCTGGCGATGCTCGCGTTGGGAATGTCGTTCTACGGCGTCTACGTGATCTTCGAGACCACCTGCATCTCGCTGGCCAAGACATTCATCGACCCGATCGCGACCGGCGTCGGGCTGGTGACGACCGTAGTGGCCGGCATCCTCATGATTCCGCATGGCGGCATCGATGCTGCGGCGTTCGCGTTCACCCTCGGCGCCGCCGCACAGGTCGGGGTGATCGCGCCGTACGCATTCTGGTTGATCCGGACGCTTGCCGAGCGCGATCTCCTCGCGCTCGAGCAGGGCCAGCCCCTGGTCGTCGAACAACGACGATCAGTCGCCGATGAGGTGTGGTCGACCGCGTGAGCGAGTCACGGCGCAGACGGTGCGTCCGCCAGCTCGCGACGCAGCCTCGCCGGTAGCGCATCGCCGGCTACCGCAAGCTGCGGGAGCAGTACCTTCTCGGTCGTCATGGCGCGGAACATGAAACCGATCGTGATGTGATGATTCGGTCGTCCAAGGACGCGGATGGTGTCGCCGGGCCCAACGCGTCCGGGCGAGATCACTCGAAGGTATGCGCCGGGTCGCTGCTGCTCGGTGAAGCGGCGCACCCACCGCTGCTCAGCGAGCCACCCGGCGAACGTCCTGCAGGGGATGCGCGGTGACGTCACCTCCAAGACGCATTCATCGCCGACCTGCCAGCGCTCACCGACAAGCGCATCGGTGAGGTCAAGGTCGCGCGTCGTGAGGTTCTCACCGAACGCGCCGCATCGCAGCGGGCGCTCGAGCTCGCGCTCCCAGAAGTCGAGATCCTCGCGCGCGTACGCGTACACCGCCTGGTCGGTGCCCCCGTGGTGACGCAGGTCGCAGATCGGATCGCCAATCACTCCACTGCCGCCGACGCCGCGCGGACCGGGTTCGCGCACCATCACGGAATCGGTCACCGGACGTTTGTCGATGCCGGTCACCCGCACGTCGCTGTAGGCCGTCGGTCCAACAACCCCGACGTTCACAGACAGAACCGTTGGCACCGGCACAAGCTATCAGGCGCGCAGGTAGGCGAGGACGGAGAGGATGCGGCGGTTGTCGTCGGGAGTGTCCTGGATGCCCAGCTTGGAAAAGATCGTGCTGATATGGGCCTCCACGGTCTTGGGGCTGAGGAACAGGCGCTCGCCGATCGCACGGTTCGAGCGGCCCTCGGCCATCAAGGCCAGCACGCTGCGCTCGCGCTCGGTCAGCTCGTCGAGCGGGTCGGCCTCGCGCCGGCGTCCGAGCAATGTCGAGACAACGGTTGGATCGATCACCGATCGCCCTGCGGCGACATGGCGGATCGCGTCGATGACCTCGTTGATGTCGCCGAGACGATCCTTCAGCAGATACCCGACGCCGGAGGCATCGCCGCCGAGCAGCTGCATCGCGTAGTGCGTCTCGACGTGCTGCGAGAGGACGAGCACGCCGATCTTGGGAAAGCGGCGGCGGATCTCCAACGCCGCGACGAGCCCTTCGGTGGTGTGCGTCGGTGGCATTCGAATGTCGACGACGCAGACGTCCGCCGTGTCGCGCTCGACTGCGCTCAGCAGCTGCTTGGCGTCACCTGCATGCGCGACGATCTCGTATCCGGCGTCACGGAGTACACTCGCGAGCCCCTCGCGGATGAGCACGGAGTCGTCGGCCAGGATCAGTCGCACGGCAGCGCAGCGGTCACACGCGTCCCGCGCCCAGGTGGGCTCTCCACGGTGAGGGTTCCGCCGAGCGCGGCGGCGCGGTCCTGGAGGCCCGCGATCCCGCTGCCGCGAGTGCGGTCCGCGCCACCGACCCCGTCGTCCTGCACGCTCACCAGCAACGCGCCGTCGACCCGCGCCAGATGAACGCGGACCGAGACGGCGGACGAGTGCTTCGCCGCGTTCGTGACCGCTTCGGAGACGACGAAGTACGCGCAGGCCTCGACACCTGCGGCAAGGCGCTCGTCGGGAACCGCATCGATGTGCACCGGCAGCGCGGCGACCTCCGCGAGCGAGCGCAGGGCGGGGCTCAAGCCGGACTCGACAAGGATCGACGGATGGATGCCCGACGAGAGCTGCCGCAGCTCCTGCATCGCGCAGCGGAGCTGTTCCGACGCCTCGGTGAGCGACGCCGCGGCGTCGGGCGCGGATCCATCGAGCATCTCGCGGGTGCGGCTCAAGCGCATGGCCAGCGCGACGAGGCGCTGCTGGGCGCCGTCGTGGAGATTGCGCTGCAGCCGTTGCCGCTCGGCGTCGGCCGCCTCGACGATTCGCGCGCGCGAGGCACGCACCTCGACGAGCTGGGCACGCACCTCGGCCTCCAGCCGCTCGCGCTCGATGGCGAGCGACGCCGTCGCCGCCACCGATGCCATCAGCGCGGGATCCTCGTCGACGAAGCGATCGTGCACGAGTGCGGCGACCGGCTCGCCGTCACGCTCGAGCAGCGTGTACGAGCGATCGGATCCCCGGTGCGGCAGCTCGGCCGCGCGGCCGCGGGCGTCAACCCACCGTGGATCCCCGGGCACGCGGTACACAACGGCGAGCGTCGGATCCCCCACCGCACGGGCGAGCGACGCGCGCAGCCCCTCCGGCGTCGACGCGGCGCCGATCTCCACGACCAGGTGCCCGACCGCCAGGCGCGCGAGGTTCGTACGGACGAGCCCGGCGAGGAATGCCAGCGGCAGCGTGAGAATCGCCAGCGGGGTGATCGCCGGCAGCGCGGCCGACAGCCAGTCCGGGTACCGCACCAGGCCGACGGCGTCGAGCGCGAGGACCGCGCCGAAGATGGGTGCGCTCGCCCAGATCACCGGTGCGAGGGCGCGCCGGCCGAGGCGGCTCTGAGCACGCCAGTGGGCGGCCAGTGCCGCGAGCGCGAGCACGCCCAGCAGGATGTTGACGCCGAGCTGCACCTTGCTGGCCACGTCGTGCTGTGCCGCGTTGCTGTGCAGGGCGAGGAGGTTCCTGTACGGCTGCGTGGCGTTCGCGGGGTCGGCGAAGAACACCTCGGTGAGCAGGTTGCCGAGAAGCATCCACACGTAGATCGCACCGACGAGCACGCCGTCGCGCACGTATTCCAGGCGTCCGCTGGGGTACGACAGCGCCAGTTGCGCCAGCACCGCCCACGTCACGATGCCGAACAGGTTCCCAAGGGTGTACGTCATCGACGAGGGCACGAACTGCAGATCGATGACGAACCAGCTGACGCCGACCAAGACCATCAGCAGGCCCACACGGTTGCGCGGGCGCCGAACGGCCGCGATCGCTCCGGTGACGAGAAACGCGACGCCCGTGGCGACGTGCAGCGCGGTCACCAGCTCGGTCGGGCGGTTGAAGATCGGCGACAGCCGCGCCGAGGTCGCAAGCCCCGCGATGACGAGGCCGACCACGGCGAGTCCGACGACCGGCGCGGCGCCGGCACGCCACGCGGCGGCGCTCACCCTCTCCTGCGGCATGGGCCGATTCTCACACCGGACCGGCGGTTCTGCAGAGCGGGAAAACCCTTGCGCTCTGCTAGCAGAGACCCATCAGGCCTGCGCGGTTTCGGTTGAAGCCGTCAGGAACTGGCGTCGGCGTCAGCAGATGATGCCGAGCAGGCAGAAGGTCGGAGACGGTGCGGGCGTGGCCTGCGCCGTCGGCACCGGGAAGGGCGTGAACGTCACCGGGCCGACTGTCACAGGCGGGAGCGCGACATGGACCGGGACGGCCGTCGGCGACGGCACCGGCGTCGCGGCGGACGGCGTCACCGGCTCGGGCGTTGGCGGAGCCAGTGCCGCCGGACTGGCGTTCACCGTCGGAGCAGCACGCGGACTCGGCACCGCGAGGATCGCCGGGCGCTCCGCAACGGTCGCGTGAGCCGCGGGATGGGTCGCGGTGATGCCGACCGCGGTCCCGACCGCGAGGGTGATGGACGCGCTCGCGGCAATTCCGAGGCCGACCATGAACCGGGGTTCACGGCGCGCGATGCCGCCGAACGGCCGCTTCGCGTGTTCGTCCCGGTCGCCGGCCGGCGCGCCGGCCACCTGGCTGTGGCCGGCCAGCTCGACGGCCGATGCCGCCGCTGCCGACGCCAGCCATGCGCGTGCGCCGGGCTCCCAGTCCTCCTGGAGGAGGGCGCGGGCTGCCAGTGCAAGGTTGGATCGAAGGCGAGCGGCAGTGAGCCGGTACGCAGCCTCGACCGCAAGCGTCTGCTCGACGAGGCATCGCGTGGCCAGCGGCAGCCCCTCGAGCTGCGACGGGTCGAACACCGGCGACCGATTGACGAGGCGAGCGCCACCCGTTGCCTGCACGAGAATCCAGGTCGCGGCCTGAAGGTCGTCCAGGCGTGCTCGAGCGGTGGCTTCGGCGAGCTCGACACCGGCCTCGGCGAGGGTGCAGCGGCCGTCCTGGTCCACCGCGACCGCCGAGGCACGAACCGAGCCGTAGGTCAGACCCCGGCCGTGCAGACGCTGGAGCCACTCGAGGACGTCGTCGTAGACGAGCAGCGCAGCCGGCAATGGCACGCTCGCCGCGTCGAGCAGGATGTCGTCGAACGACGCGCTCAAGGGCGTCGACGTCCACGAGGAGCTCTCCGCGAGCAGCAGGTGTGGCCGCGGCTGCGGCGCCGCCTCCCACACTCTCGGCGTCCAGATGCCGGGACCACCCTCGATCACCTCGAGTTCGGGGTTCCGTGCCTCCTGGACCGTCGGGCGTTCGGTTGCGGGACGCTCGGCCTCAGCGCGCTCGACGGCGCGCGCCGGGCTGCTTCGTCGCTGGATCCGCGCACCGCGCACGAATCGCTGCACGTGGGGCGCGATGGCCTTCAACAGGCGGCGGTCGGCCCGCTCGATGGCGGCCGTTGCCTCCTGTGCCCTGGCGCGTGCTTCCTCAGCGGCGGCGTGCGCGCGTGACGCTGCGTAGCGCCAGATCAGCACATCGTCGGAAGACTCTTCCTGGTGGGCCACCGCGGCCATTCCGGGAAGTATGAGACTTGTGCACGCAGTCTGTCCGGTCGCTCGGTCCGAGCCCCTTGACGCGATCGGCGAAGGGCTCGCTGGGCCTACCAGCCCGGGCCGGCAGTCACGTCCACTGGCGCTGGACCGCCGCCAGCGCCCTGGACCCCGGGCAGAGCGCCTCATAGGGCACCTTGACCAAAGGCGTCTCGGTCGTGTTGCCGAGCTCGTGCAGGTTCGGCGCGTCCTCGTCCACATAGAGGATGCCCGTCACCACCTCACCGGCGTCCCGCCGCTCCTGCAGGTAGTGCATCACGGACACTCGGTCGGTCGGGTCGTAGTCCGCCGGCACATTCCTGAAGTGCAATTCGCTGCCGTCGTGCATCGCGACCGTCTGCACGCCGTCCACGGGAATCGAGGCGGTGACCGCGGTGCGATGCGGGATGAAGTCGGCCTCGGTGGCCTGCACCTCGTGCTCGCGCATGTAGCGGTAGCTCTTGGTGGAGCCCTCGTGGTCGTTGAACGTGACGCAGGGCGACAGCACGTCGACGAGCGCGAACCCGCGGTGCATCGCCGCCGCCTTGAGGACCGGCACCAGCTGCTGCTTGTCGCCAGAGAAGCTGCGTGCCAGGAAGGTCGCGCCGATGGCGAGCCCCACCTGGACCGGATCGATCGGAGCGTAGAGGTTCTTCTGCCCGCCCTTCAGCAGAGCGCCGACGTCCGCCGACGCCGAGAACTGACCCTTGGTCAGGCCGTACACCCCGTTGTTCTCGATGATGTACATGAGCCGCACGTTGCGCCGCATCGCGTGCATCAGCTGCCCCAGCCCGATGGACAGCGAGTCCCCATCGCCGGACACGCCGACGTACAGCAGGTCGCGATTGGCCGCCGCAGCGCCGGTGGCGATCGCCGCCATCCGCCCATGCACCGAGTTGAACCCGTGCGCCGTGCCGGCGAAGTACGCCGTCGTTTTCGACGAGCAGCCGATGCCGGACAGCTTGGCGATCATGTGCGGCTGCAGGTCGAGCTCCCACAGCGCCTGCACCAGCGATGCCGTGATGGAATCGTGCCCGCAGCCCGCACACAGCGTCGACATCGTGCCCTCGTAGTCGCGCACCGTCAGACCGACGGCGTTGCGCGGCAGGTCGAGCAGCGGAACGATGGGCTTGGTGATCGACGGCATCTGCTTCCTATGCTCCCATCTGTTCCTGCACCGAGGCGACCACCGTGTCCGCGCTGAGGGGATAGCCCCCGTACGAGAGCACCGAGCGCAGCTTCGGCGTGGACACGTTGGTTTCGAGCGTCAGCAGCCTGCGCAGCTGCGCATCGCGGTTCTGCTCGATGACGAAGATCCGCTCGTGCGCATTGAGGAAGGCCTCGACGCTGCGCCGGAACGGAAAGCCACGCACGCGCATGAAGTCCGTGGTGATGCCGAGCAGCGCCAGCTCGTACACCGCCTCGCGGACGGCAAGGTCGCAGCCGCCGAGCGTGACGAGCCCGATCTGCGCCCCCGGGTGCTCTTCGATGAGGGGCTCGGGCATGTGGCGCGCCGCCGCCGAATGCTTCTGCAGCAGACGGTCGACCACGCGCTGGTATTCGTCCGGCGACTCCGTGTAGAACCCGTCCTCGGTGTGGCCTGATCCGCGCGCGAAGTACGCACCCAGTGGGCTCACGCCAGGCAGCGTGCGGGCGGCGACGAATTCGGCGTCGAGCCGCGAGTAGCGATGGAACTTCTGCAGCCGCTCCAGCATGTCGGCGTCGAGCACGATGCCACGGTCGGGGATGTACGCGTCGTTCCAGGTGAGCTTCGGCACCACCCAGTCGTTCATCCCGATGTCGAGGTCGGAGAGCATCATCACCGGCGTCTGGAACCGCTCTGCGAGGTCGAACGATCGCGCCGCGAACTCGAAGCACTCGAATGGGTTGCCCGGGAACAGCAGGATGTGCTTGGTGTCGCCGTGTGACGCATAGGCGCACTCGAGGATGTCGGACTGCTGCGTGCGCGTCGGCATCCCCGTGGACGGCCCGGTACGCTGCACGTCGATCAGCACCGCAGGGATCTCGGCGTAGTACGCCAGCCCGAGGATCTCGTTCATCAGCGAGAGGCCCGGCCCGGACGTCGCGGTGAAGGCGCGCGCACCATTCCATGCCGCCCCGACCACGATGCCGAGCGCGGCGAGCTCGTCCTCGGCCTGGATGATCAGGTAGTTGTTCCTGCCGGTCTCCGGATCGCGGCGGAAGCGCTCGCAGAAGCGGGTGAACGCGTCCATCAGCGATGTCGACGGCGTGATCGGATACCACGCCGCCACCGTGGCGCCGGCGTACACGCAGCCGAGCGCGGCCGCGGTGTTGCCGTCGATCAGGATGGTCTCCCCCTTCGGCATGCGCTCGACGCGGATCGGCAGGGGTATCTCGCCGAAGTTGTCGCGCGCGTACTCCATGCCCAGATGCAGCGCGAGAAGGTTCGCCTGGCGCAGCTGCAGCTTCTTCGCGAACTTCTGGTCGAGGAGGACCTCGACCACCTTCGGGTCGATACCGAGCAGCGCCACCAGCGCCCCGGCGTACGCGATGTTCTTCATGAGAATGCGGTCGCGCGCGCGATCGAACTGCTGGTTGCAGAGGCGCGCCAGCGGCACGCCCAAGAAGGTCACGTCCTCGCGGATCAGCCCGCTGTCCATCGGAAACGTCGAGTCGTACAGCACGTAGCCGCCGCTCTTCACCTCGGCGATGTCGCGCTCCATCGTCTGCGCGTTCATCGCCACCATCAGGTCGTACTGCTGCACGCGGCCAACGAACCCGCTGTGGTTGACACGGATCTCGTACCACGTCGGCAGCCCCTGGATGTTCGACGGGAAGAGGTTCTTGCCCGACACGGGAACACCCATGCGGAACATCGCCTCCATCAGCAGCGAGTTGGCGCTCGCCGACCCGGTGCCGTTGACGTTGGCCAGCTTGAGCGCGAAGTCGTTGACCTTCGTCGCCGGCTTCGTCGCGACCGCACTCATCGCGGGGTCGCCGTCACGGCCACCATCGGCAGCATCTTCACCGGGTACGGGATCAGCACCTCGGCCTTCTGCATGTCCCACGCTGCAGTCGGGCAGCGCTCCGCGCACAGCCCGCAGTGCACGCAGATGTTCTCGTCCTTCACCATCACGCGCCGGGTCTGCGGCAACGGCGCCGACACGAACAGTGCCTGCTCAGGGTTGGCCGCGGGAACGGTGAGTCGCCTGCGCAGCTCTGCCTCGCCGGCGTTCTCGGTGATCGTCAGGCACTTGACCGGGCACACGTCGATGCACGCGTCGCACTCGATGCACAGCGGCGCGTCGAACACGGTCTGCACGTCGCAGTTGAGGCAGCGCTGTGCCTCGAACTCGGTCTGCTCCTCGGTGAACCCCTCCTCCACCTCGACATCGAGGCGACGGAAGCGCTGCCGCAGATCGACGTGCTGCATCCGTTGGCGCGGCGCGGGGTTGTAGTCGTTGTGATAGCTCCACTCGGTGAGCCCCATCTTCTGGCTGAAGAGGTTCATGCCCACCGGCGGGCGATCGTCGAGCGGCAGTCCCTGACAGAAGTTGTGAATGGAGATCGCGGCCTGGTGGCCGTGCTCCACCGCCCAGATGATGTTCTTCGGACCGAACGCGGCGTCGCCACCGAAGAACACGCCCGGCCGCGTCGACTCGAACGACACCTCGTCGACCACCGGCATGTCCCATTCGCCGAACTCGATGCCGAGGTCGCGCGAGATCCAGGGAAACGCGTTCTCCTGGCCGATGGCGAGGATGACGTCGTCACAGGGGATGACCACCGTGCCCAGCACCGTCGCGTTGCGCGCGTCCTCGTCCCAGCGGAGCTTCTGGAACTCCATGCCGGCGAGCTGCCCGTCCTCGATGACGAACCGCGTCGGCGCGTGGTTCACGACGATGTCGACCCCCTCCTCCTCCGCGTCGTCGAGCTCCCACGGCGAAGCCTTGAAGAAGCCGCGCGGACGCCGCGCCATGATCTTGATGTCGCGACCGCCGAGGCGGCGGGCCGAGCGGCAGCAGTCCATCGCCGTGTTGCCGACGCCGATGATGAGCACGCGCTCGCCGATGGACGCCGTGTGTCCGAACGCGATGGCCTCGAGCCAGTCGATGCCGATGTGGATGTGTTCCTCCGCGGCGGCGTCGTTGCGTCCAGGAAGGTTGAGATCCTTGCCACGCGGCGCGCCGCTGCCGACGAACACCGCGTCGAACTCACTGTTGAGGAGTGCATCGATGTCGGTCACCGTGGTGCCGTAGCGCATCTCGGCACCCATGTCGACGATGTATCCGATCTCCTCGTCGAGCACCGACGCGGGCAATCGAAACGCCGGGATGTTGGTGCGCATCAGGCCGCCCGGGCGGTCCTGCTTCTCGAAGATCACGACGTCGTATCCCAGCGGCAGCAGATCGTTCGCCACCGTGAGCGAGGCCGGACCTGCGCCGACGCATGCGATGTGCCTGCCGATCCTGTAGTCAACCGGGCGCGGCAAGCGTTCGCTGATGTCCTCACGAGAATCCGCAGCGGCGCGCTTCAGCCTGCAGATGGCAACCGGCGTGCCATCGACGCGCTGACGCCGGCACGCGGGCTCACACGGGCGATCGCAGGTGCGACCCAGAATCCCCGGGAACACGTTCGACTCGCGGTTGACCATGTACGCATCCGCGTAGCGTCCCTGGGCGATGAGCCTGATGTATTCGGGCACATTCGTGTGTGCCGGACAGGCCCATTGGCAGTCGATCACCCGGTGGAAGTACCGGGGGTCCTTGACATCCGTGGGCTGCATGAAGTCTCGGTGTCCCATTATGGACTCCGCTCGTACGCTACGGCAGCGTGCGGCGCCGCCGCGACGGTGATGTGCGGGAATCTGTCAGCGCGACTGTTGGGTTTTCTCGGCGCGCAGCACGCCCCACACTTTAGGCGCGAGCCAAACGTCCGAGGAGCGCCGACGCTGTCGTGACGCCGATGACGAGCGCGAACAGCAACACGCCGACGTCGAGCAGCAGGTCGGAGTGCGTTCCCACCAAAAGCCCGCGAAGCGCGTC
Source organism: Candidatus Dormiibacterota bacterium (assembly GCA_019234035.1). Classification (GTDB taxonomy): domain Bacteria; phylum Chloroflexota; class Dormibacteria; order Aeolococcales; family Aeolococcaceae; genus JAFALX01. The sequence goes on from JAFALX010000031.1 coordinate 14,016, forward strand.
CACCTGGTAGCTCAGCGGGTTGATGACACTGATGGCA
>JAFALX010000046.1 GCA_019234035.1 Candidatus Dormiibacterota bacterium
TGAAGGTGCCGGGGTGCATGATCCTGCCCGCCAGCAGCTCCATGAGGTCGCGCCGGCCCCCCAGGGCGCCACCGGGCAGGCCACCGGCCATCACCTTGCCGAACACGGAGAGATCCGGCCGCACGCCGATCAGGGACTGAAGGCCGCCGGGCGCCGTCCGAAAGCCGGTCACCACCTCGTCGAGGATGAGAAGCGTCCCCGTGTCCTCACAGGCCTGCCGAGCCGCGCGCACCACCTCGGGATCCATCGGGATCCGGCCGTAATGGGCGCCCGAGGGCTCCAGGATCAGCGCGGCTGCGCGGGAGTCGGCCAGCGCCGAACGGATCGCCTCCGGCTCCGGCTGCGCCACGCGTGTCTGGCAGGCGAGCGCACCGGAGACGCCGGGCGCTCCCTTCGAGCAGCCCTCGGCATCGGTGTCAACGCTCACCGCGTCGTACCAGCCGTGGAAGTGCTCGTGAAGCTTCACCAACAGGTCGCGGCCTGTTGCCACCCGCGCGACCCGCAGCGCCAGCATCACCGCCTCCGTGCCGGACGCCGTGAAGCGCACCTCCGCGGCCGGCCTCACCATTGACGTGATCATCTCCGCCCACTCCACCTCGAGCGGGCTCGCCGCCCCGTAATGGGTGCCGCGGGCAACCTGGCTCTGCACGGCGGCGACGACCGCCGGGTGTGCGTGGCCCAGAAGCAGCGCGCCGTGGCCCATCGTGTAGTCGATCAGCTCGCGCCCGTCGATGAGCCATTTCCGCGAGCCCTGCGCACGCGCGACGTACAGCGGGTGCGGGTAGCTCCGCGCCACGTGGGTGGAACCGCCGGGAAGCACGCGACGGGCGCGCGCGGCCAGCTGCTCCGTATTGGGGGAATTGCCTTCCGGCGTGGACATCACCTAGAGCCAGGATAGATCGTGTTTGGAGGCGACGGTGGGAATCGAACCCACGATGAAGGTTTTGCAGACCTCTGCCTTACCACTTGGCTACGTCGCCGCTGAATACGAACCTCGGTGGGCCAGCGTACTACCGCGCCAGCGACCTGTAGCACTGCGGCGGTGATGGCGGGTCGCGGGGGGGCATTGAGGAGCAGGCGCTCCAGAGATTCGAACGCAGCAGATGGTCAAGCAGGGATGGCCGGCGTGAGCGGCGGCACCTCGGGCACCGGCATCCGCGGCTCCGGCAGCGGCTCCGGAATCGGCGGCGTCGAGTCGGGTTCCGACGGCACCGGGACCGGCTGTTCCGGAACCGGCGCCGGGGTCGTCCGCGGATCGGGTTCGACGGGAACGGGATGCTGCGCACGCGGCGCACGGTCAGTGGTGCGACGGTCAGGAACGCAAACGAGTGCGGTCACTGCTTGCGCTTCTTGCCGCCATCGGAGAGCTCGCGCCAATCGCTCTCGGAGACCTCCACCCCGAACCTCCTGGCCGCCGCGACGATCCGCCGCCAGGCCTGGTCGCGCTCCTCGTCGGTGACGCCCTCGACCTGGTCGAACCGCGCGATGGCGTTGCGGACGTGCGCGGCGTCGTTGATCGGTTCCTTGCGCTGCGCGGGGAACGCGAAGTCCTCCGCGGGCTGGTTCTCTCGCTGCGTGGCCATATTTGATTACCTCCGTGGCCGTCGCCTGCGTTCTGCGGAGGCGGCCTCGTGGGCGCGACCTCCTCCTAAGCCTAGCGCAGATAGCCGTTAATGTGATAGTGTAACTATCATATTAAGCCGCCACACACGGCACTTCCGTGGGGGCGTACTCGCCGGCGGGGCGGGCGTGCCGTCATCGCCGGTACACAAAGGAGCGATACGCATGGGTATCGGAGTCAGCATCCTGCTCGTCGCGGCGGGCGCAATCCTCGCGTGGGCAGTCAACATCGGCGCCACGAGCGGAGTCAACCTGCACACGATCGGCTACATCCTGTTGGGTGTGGGCCTGTTCGGCCTCGTGATGTCGATGATCTTCTGGTCGTCGTGGGGCGGCCCGGGCAGGGCCCGCGGCGGACCGTACGACGGCGTGTAACCCAACCCTTCAGCTCCCTCCCTTCTGGACGCCCGGCGCTGCGCAAGCGCCGGGCGCTTCCTTATGTCTGCCGCCCGCGGCAGCGATCACGGCTCGGCCGGCTTCTCGCGAAGCGAGGGATGCTTGGTCGGCGTGTCACCCTCGCGTTCGACCGGCGTCGTGACCCTGACGACGGCGCTCTCACCGGCGCCTGGGCCGACGCCCGACTCCTCGCGCCGAGTGACGGTGCCGCGCTCGTCATCGAGCTCGACGTCGTCCTGCGGCTCGGAGGGCGAATCCGGCGCTGCCTGCCCCGGCTCCGGCACCGGCGGTCGGGCCCGCCGTTCCGCCGCCGTCTTTGTCTGAGCCATAGACGTCACCTCCGGGCTATCGGGTTGATACTGATATCGACGCTTACGTCAAAGGTGATATTTACAATATCAATACGGCTGCCGCCGTGGAGGGGATTCCAGACGATCTCCGAGAACGGCTCAGCCGGTGGCGGTGTCCGCGCGAATCACCTCGTCGATCTCGTCGATCAGTGCCAGCGCGGATGGGCGGATGGCGGCGATCTCGAGCCCGAATCGCAGCGGCCCGGACGGCCGGTGGCCGTCGAGCGCGCCACGCAGCCTGGCCGCCGCGATCTGGGCGGCGCTCCAGTCGCCTTCGGAGTCGAGCTTCGCGAGCTCGCGGAGCAGCTCGCCGAGGCGGCGCAGCGGCACCGCGTCGACCGAACGCAGGCTGCGCATCTTCCAGGACAGCTCGTCGGCCTGCTCGAGCACGCGCATGCGCTGCACCTCGCGGCACGACAGGGCGCAAGCCTCGTCGACGGCGCGCTCGGCCGCCTCCGTCAGCCGGTCGCTGGGTTTGACCGCGGCCGGTTCGATCTCGATGGTGGCGCTCCGCTGCGGCAGCACGCCGAAGGCGGCGGCCACATCGATGATCAAGGGGATCGCGGCGTGGCCGGTTTCGGCCGCACCGACGGCGTCCTGGACCTCCGACACGGCGATCGGTCTGGCCTGCACGCGCTCCCGCCGCACCGCGCCCGGCTCGGCGCCGGCCGGCTCCGCGCCGACGAGCACCAGCCCACTGGGGTTCAGATCCCGCAGCCGCTGCATCACCGCCACAGCTCCGAAGTAGAAGTCCTCGACCTCCACCTCGGCCCCGAGATCCGCCTGCGCGAGACGTTCGGCGACATGGCGTCCGACGTCGAGGTCGCCCTGGAACAGCTGGCCCACCCCTCCGACCACGATCGTCACGCCGTGCTCCGCGCGGGGGCGCCCTCGATCAGGCGATGCACCTCGGTTGCCGCGACTGCCACCGCCTGCTCCACCTGGGGTGTGAGGCCGACGGCCAGGCGATCGGTATTGGCAGGCTGGCAGCCCACCAGCCAGGCCTGCGCGGGCGGCGCGCCCACCGCGCGGGCGACGCGCAATGCCCGCTCGGGCACGGTGTGATGCGCGCTGCTCAGCTCGGCGTGACGGGCCCACAGCGGGTGGTCCGTCTGCTCGTCGACGTCGGGTGCGATGACGACCACCGTTCCCGGCAGCCGGCCGAGATCCAGCGCGTCGACGACGACGAGCACTTCGCACGGCTCTGCGAGGTCGTGGACCATGCCCATGCCTCCGATGCCCACATCCAGGACCCGGACGTCGTCGGGCACGCCCTCGAGGCTCAGCACGTTGGCCACGACAGACCCGAAGCCGTCGTCGCCGCAGAGCACGTTTCCCAGGCACGCGACCAGCGCACGCGGTGCGCTCGCCGGCTCAGCCGGCGGATACGTGTTCATCGCTCGTTGGCCCAGGAAGCCATGACGCCACCTCCATGTGCCGTCGCCTGGTCTGTCCGAGGCGGCGCCGGCGACCAGCCTGCCTCACCAGGAGACTATCGTAGCTAGCAGTGAATATGATAGTAGCGCTATCACCAACACAGAGGCCCCGCTTCCCTCGAGGGGGTGGCGGTTGCGGGCGCAAGGTGGTAGGATCACTATCACGATTTACTACATCAACACTTTAACTGTCGGCACCACCGGTGCTGAACAGTTGAAGACAAGCA
>JAFALX010000064.1 GCA_019234035.1 Candidatus Dormiibacterota bacterium
GTGAGCGCTCGCAGCGACGTCGTCCACGGACGGGACGGATCCGGCGCGTGCAGCAGGTACACGCCGATCGGCGTGCCGTCGAGCGCGGCGAGACTGGCTTCGCAGTCGCCGCGCAGCGTTCGCGCTCTGCCGTCGGGGATCCAGGCCGCGCCCTCGCGGCGCATGCCACCCTTGGTTACGACGTGGATCGGCTTGCCCGCCCCGCGCGCGCGGAGCAGCCGGCTCAGCTCGCGTTCGTTGCCGCCGGCGACGCCGCCGGGTCCGTCGTATGTGCGCGCGGTGTCAAAAACGCTGATGCCTGCGTCCAGCGCCGCGGCCACCGCGGCCTCTGGCAAGGCGTCGGGACCGGTGCCCCCCGCGCTCCAGAGTCGCATGCAGCCGAGACCGACTCGCAGGCCGGCCGGCTCGAGCCACGCGCTTGCGGCCATCAGCCGAGTATGCGGATGACCCGCCCCACGGGCAGGCGTCTACGCCAGGTGCAGCGCGTTCTTCAGGAACTCGAGCTGGAGCAGCAGCAGGTTCGCGCTCGACGGCCGATTGGTCGAATGCGTGAAGCCCGACAGCAGGACCAGCTGATGCGGTCGCCGTGCCGCGTCGAGGGCGGCCGCGAGCCGCAGCGTGTGCGCGGCGATCACGTTGTCGTCGCTCAGACCGTGGATCAGCAGCAGCGGGCGTTCGAGCTTGGGCGCCAGCAACGCGAGCGACATGCGGTCGTAGCTTTCGGGCTCCTCGTCGGGCATGCCGAGGAACCGCTCCGTGTAATGCGTGTCGTAGAGACGCTGATCCGCATTGGGGGCACCGGCGACGGCGGCATGGAACACGTCGGGCCGGCTCAGCACCGCCAGTCCTGAGAGGAATCCTCCGTATGACCAGCCGCGGATCGCGACGCGGCTGAGGTCGAGATCGGGATGCAATGCCGCGGCCGCGCGCAGCCCGTCGATCTGGTCATCGAGGACCGGATACGGACGATCTCCACGAATGCTGCGTTCCCATGCCCAGCCGCGACCGGGCGTGCCGCGGCCGTCGATGACGAGCACCGCGAATCCCTGGTCGGCGAACCACTGCGACTCGAGAAACGGTCCCTGTGAGGCGACGACGCGCTGATGACCGGGGCCGCCGTACGGGTCGAGCAGCACGGGAAGCGAGCCGCTGCCCGGCGCGTAGCCCGTCGGCCACAGCAGCGCCGCGCGCAGCTCCCGGGCGCCCAATCGCAGCTGCTGCACGCGCGGTAACACGATCGGCGTCTCCGCCAGCGATCGCACCGCGGCCACCATGCGCTGCTCGCGGATGACGGTGACGCTCACCGCAGGGGAGTCCAGCGTGCGTTGAGCCAGCACGGTGGTCGCGCCGGAGCGCCGCGCACCAAACGTGCCGGCGCCCGACTCGGGTGCCAGTCGCACCGCTCCGGCACCGCGCTCCCAGCTCCAGACCTCGACATTCGTCGGCTCGCTCGAGGCGCTGAACAGCACCGTGTCGCCGTCGACGTCGAGCACGCCGCGCACGTGCAGATCCGCCGGAGTCACCACGGTGCCGTCCACCAGCAGGCGCCTGGCGTCGTCGGCGTCGACCGTCCAGACGAGTGAGCCGTCGGTGAGATGACGCGGAACGCCACCGACGATGTCGACCCAGTCCGGGTCCACGTCCTCTCTGATCACGCGTGTCTCGCCGGTTTGCGGCGACACCTCGAGCACGCGCATGGTTCGCTGGTCGCGGCTCTGCACCACGATCAGCAGCGCGACGGCGTCCCAGTGCGCGGCGACGAGATATTCGAAGCGCTCGCTGTCCCAGCGCACGGGCACCGCGCTGCCGCCGCCGGCACCCGCGACGAGCAGGGTCACCACCGCGTTGGGACTTCCGGCCACCGGATACGCGACCTGACGCGGAGCCCGCGATGGGTCCGCGGGATCGGCGATGTACCAGCGATTCACCGGACCGACATCGACCCGTGCAACCAGAAGCCGGTCGCCGTCGGGAGACCACCAGAAGCCCTCCTGGCGGTCCATCTCCTCGGCGGCCACGAACTCCGCGAGGCC
>JAFALX010000070.1 GCA_019234035.1 Candidatus Dormiibacterota bacterium
GCGCCAGCGAGCCGTCGGCGCCGCGGATGAGCACCGCGGGGCTGGCGCCGGTGCTCAGCACGGCGACGTGGAGGTGGCCGTCGGGGCGGGAGGCGGCGTAGCCGGCGGTGCTCGCGGCGAGCAGAGCGGCGCCGGCGCTGATCGCGACCATCCGCCGACGCGTCCACGAGTGCTCAAGGGGCGGGGTGCCCACGCGCACCTCCTCGCTCCGGGCTACGCTCCTCGATCTCGAGCGGCTGCGCGATTGTCGCTCTCGATCTCGCGGCTTCGCAGTCGCTTCGCGGCATGCGTGGGCGACCCCGCCGCCCTCATGCAGCCTCGGCTCCGCCGCCGCGCCGCTTCCTCCGCGACGCCGCAGAACCCAGGCTGCGGCGGCCGCGGCTACCAGGCCGGTCACCTCGGCGGCGACCCACGCAGGGGGCCACGCCGAGACCTGCAGTGATGCTCCGGGGACCGCCGCGACGACGCGAGCTATGGCGACGGTCAGCGTTGCGCCGAGGCCGCCGAGCTGCAGCAGCACCCAGCCGGCGCCCGGCAGGAAGGCGGCCAGCGTCGCGCCGGCGACGCCGAGCACGATCAGACCGGGCAGCAGCGGCAGGACGAGCGCATTCGCGACCGGGCCCAGGAGCGCGATCACGCCGAACGTGTTCGCCATCACCGGGACGGTGGCGACCTGGGCGGCAACGGTCACCGCGAACGGCTCGACCAGGAGTCGCGGTCCCGGAAGCCGCCGCGCCAGCGGTTCGGCGATCAGGACGATGCCCGCGGTTCCGAGGAACGAGAGCTGGAAGCCGGGATCCAGGACCAGCGGCGGATCGACACCGAGCATCGCTGCCGCGACCAGCGCGAGCATCGGCAGCGGGTCGGTTCGCCGGCCGCCGGTGCGGGCGACGTTCGCCGCCCCGGCCATCAGCGCGCTGCGAACGGCCGCAGGACCGGCGCCGCTCAGCACGACGTACACCGCGATGACCGGTGCCGCGACCAGCAGCGTGCGGCGCGGTGACCAGCCGAGGCCGCGCGCGAGCAGCGAGACCATGGAGATGACCAGCACGACCTTGAGTCCCGAGACCACGACGATGTGGATCAGGCCCGCGTCCTGCAGCGGTTGCCGCACCTCGGTGGCGAGCGGCTGCCGAATGCCGAACGCGATGCCGAGGGTGAGCGCGGCCTGCGGCTCGGGCAGGACGGCATCAACCGCCGTGACGAGCGCGTGCTGCACCCACGCCACGCCGCGCGCGAGGCTGGGCCCTCCGTGAGACGTCACGCTCACCAGTGGCGAGACCGCGACGGCCTCGACGTTCTCGCGCTCGAGCGTCTGTGCAGACTCCGGGCCGGGCCGCAGATTCGGGGCGCGCAGCCCGGAGGCGTCGACCTCCACGCGGTCGCCCGGCGCGACTGCAGGGACGTTCGGACCGCTGACGAGCAGGCCACCGTCGGCTGCGACGTCCGTGTCGGAGTCGGCGACGCGCTCCACGTCGACGATCACCGGTCCAGCGCCGCCCGGCTGCGTGTCGCGCACGGTCCCGACGACCGCGACGGGCCTCGCGCCGAGGTGCCCGTCGACCCGGTGCGGATTCGGCAGCACGACCGCGGACGCGCCTCGGATCGTTCCGGCCACGAATGTGACCGCCACGACGACGGTGAGGATGGCGACCATGTGTCCGGCCATCCGCTCGCCGTGACTCGCTGCCCGAGTGCGGCCTCTGAGGGCGAGGGCGGCCAGCACTGCGACAGCGATCGATGCCGCGGCGCACCCGACCGCCGCTGCGCCGGCCAGAAATCCGAGCGCCACGCCGCCCGCGAAGCCGCCCCACAGCACGCACGCCCAGCGACCGGCGCGCGAGCCGGCCAGGCGATTCACTGCGGTGGCAGGACGACGCGCAGGTAGTGACCGAGCCCGCTGACCGTCGCCGAGTCGACGCCGAGGACGCTGTGCAGCTGGCTCATCGACGTGAACGGACCCCACTGCTCGCGGTATTGGACGACCTCGGCAGCAAGTCCCGGCGGCATTCCCGGGATGGAGTCGAGCTCGTCCTCCGCGGCGGTGTTGATGTCGAGCTTCGCCGTGCTCGCGGATGACGTTGACGCGAACGGCACATTCACCTGCCGTCCGTCGTGCACACGCGCGGCGAGGTTCGGCATCTTGCCGGGATTCGCCAGTGACGTGACGCCGCCGGCGGCCGCGATCGCGTCGGCTATCCGCGCGTCTGGGCTCAGCTGGTACAGGCCCGGATGCGCGACGGCGCCGCTGACGAACACGAGCACGTTCTGCGGTGCGGGCGGATCAACTGCCTGTGCCACGGGCGCAGGGGCCGGCGGCGCGCTCGGTCGCATCGCCACCACACCGACTGTGACTGCGAGCACGGCCAGCCCGAGTGCCGCGACAAGCAGCCGGCGCCGACCAACCCTCGAGAGTGTTTCTTCGTACACCGACATACTGCAGGGAATGGTCTGGCCGGCGTACGGACACGGGGCGGACGACTGCTGCACGCCGACGGCCGAGCCGGCGCGCTACGCGTGCGCTGGGATCAGATCCGGTAGCGGCGTTGTCCGTCCTCGCCGATGAACGTCTGCGCGCCCGCGCGTTCGGCGAGGAATCTGACGGCACGGCCGGAGACGGGAGCGCCCGCCTTGGTGATCTCCTGGGCGATCTCCGCCGCGGTCGCGGTGCCGAACTTGGCCAGAACCGCCTTCACCACCTCGGCGGTGACGGAGTCCGGCGTTGCCCTGCCCTTCGCCAGCTTGGCCCTTCGCCGGCGCCGCGTCGGTGCGAGCTTGGCGCGACGCTCGCCGCCGGCTGCTGTCGTGGCGCCGGTGCGCGCCGCGTGATCGAGCAGTGCCACGGCCTGCTTCACCTCACGCCGAAGCGCCGCATTCTCCTGGCGCAACGCGGCGACCTCGTCGACGAGCACCGTGATCCTGGTAACCAGCCGCTCCGCCGCATGCACGAGTGGCGAGCCCGCGGCGGTAGTCGCACCCGCGTCATCTCCCGCCCGCACCACGGCCCCACCGTCGGGCATGGGTCCTCCTTTTGGACTGCAGTCGCCGAAGTCGTTTGACAGCCGTCACGGCCTTCGGTCGCGCCAATTGTCTGTGAAAGAGTTGCCATTTGGCAACCCTGTCCGCAGGTTTGCCGTTTGCAGTCCGGGCACATTGCCCGCCACAGCGCCGCTACCATTGCTCCGGGGCCATAGCTCAGCTGGGAGAGCACTTGCATGGCATGCAAGGGGTCGGGGGTTCGAGTCCCCCTGGCTCCACCTGAGCCTTCTTGTATGAGTGCGTGTAACATGGATTCATGAAAGCGGGCACAACGATCCCGATCACGCAGGCGCGCCCTCGCCTCACGGAGATCCTTGACATCGTGCGCCGCGAGCCAGTGACGATCACGAAGGACGGCGCGCCGGTGGCGGTGGTCGTCGATCCGGACGATTATGCGAGCCTGATGGCGACGCTCGAGATCCTCGTCAACTCGGACCTACGGCGCCAACTTGCCGACTACGAGGAGCGAAAAGCTCGCGGCGAACTGGAGTGGGTCACCCAGGAGGACGTCGAGCAGCTGATTCGTGGCTGAGGTCCGCTGGGAGCGGAACGCGCTCGGCGTCGTCCTCGACATGCAAGAGCGGACGCGTCAACGCGTCCTCTCGCAGGTCAGTCACCTCCGACGGTTCCCAGAGCTGGGCGTGCCTGCCCTCGGCCCTTTCGTCGGGAAGCGGCGGCTGGTGATCGGCCCCTACAGCGTCGTGTACGAGTACGACAGCAAGGGCGGCGTCGTCTCGGCCATCGCGGTGGCTCGCGGGGGGCCGCTCTTCCACTGACTCACGCCGGGCTCAGGCTCGCGCTCGGAACGACGGGACGACGGTTCGCATTGTGGGAGCCTGTCACCCGGACATAACCACGGTTTGGCCATCGCGGGCTGCCGGTACCATGGTTCCGGCGTGAAGATCCTGAAGCCGGTGTGGCGCCTCGTACGCCGCTACTGGGCAGAGCTGTTTGCTGCGGTCAGCCTCATCGCGCTCATCGTCGGCGTCAACCCGCTGAAGCTGGGGCACGTCTTCGGCACCATCGACTGGCGCATCGCGCTCGTGATGGTGCCGGTCGTGCTCGCCGTGTATCTGTGTCGTGGCGCGGCATGGCAGCTGGCGCTCCGCGCGGTCGGGGAGCACGTCACCTTCACGCAGACGCAGCTCATCGAGCTCGCCGGCCAGGTGATGATCATCCTGCCGATGGGTGACCTGGCGCGCGTCGCCATGGTGCGCAACACCGACAAGGAACACGGGGTCGGCACGCTCACCGCGACTGTCGCACTGCAGGAGCTGCTGTTCATGCTGTTCGTCAGCTTCGGTGCGTTGCCACGGCTGGCGCAGGCACCGAGTGTGGCGCTGATCATGATCCTGACGATGCTCGCGTTTCTCAGCGTCTTCGTCATCCTGCTGTGGAGGTCGGCATACGAATGGGCCGTGGGGGTTGTGGAGCATTTCAAGGCCCTGCGCCGATTCGACCAGCAGCTGCATGAGATTCGCCCAGCGTTCGTCAACCTCTGCAAGCCGCGCACGCTGATCCCGATTGCGTTCTTCCAGGCGCTCGCCGCACTGCTGTCGTTCAGCCTCTTCTTTCTCGCGCTGCGCTCCATCGGCATCACCAACATCAGCTACATCAACGCGGTGTTCGTGCTCGGCGTCAGCTACACGTTCGGTGCCATCAGCTTCCTGCCACTGGGCATCGGCGCGTTCGAGGGATTGCTCACGGTCATCCTGCTGACGCTGCACATTCCCGCGGCGATGGGTGCTGCAGCCGGTCTCATCTATCGCGGCTACAACGACGTGCTCATGGCGGGCATCGGACTTCCGGCGATCCTGTACGTGCGCAGACGGCAGCGCGCCGGAAGCTGGCGCTCGCAGGCTCCGTCCGGCTCGAGCGAGCTCGTCGCCGCCGCCGCTGCCGCTCAGGAATAGACCCACCGTGGCGGCGCCAGGGCTGAACTTTCAAACGTCCCTGTTCGACTCGGGTGAGAGCACGCCGGACCTCGAGTTCAGCACGCTCACACGGCACGAGCTGAGCCAGGGCGCCTGGGTGGATCACGCGCCGGGCTGGCTGCGCGGCGCCGGCACGCTCTTCCAGTGGCTCCTCGACAACGCACCGTGGGAGACGACGACGCAGGTGCTGTTCGACAAGACCGTCGTGACGCCGCGCCTCGTGGCGAGCTTCACGGGCGGCGGCGACCCGCTGCCGGCACCACTCGAGGCGATCCGCAATGCGCTGCAGTGGCGCTACGGACGCGATTTTGACAGCGTTGGCGCCAACCTGTATCGCGACGGCAAGGATTCGGTGGCGTGGCACGGCGACCGCATCGCGCGGACGGTGAAGGACCCGTTGGTGGCGACCATATCGCTCGGGTTTCCGCGCCGCTTCATGCTGCGGCCGCGCGGCGGTAGGACTGAGCTCTCGCTGCTGCTCCAGCCAGGCGACCTCGTGGTCATGGGCGGCACGGCGCAGCGCACCTGGCAGCACACAGTCCCCAAGGTGGCCTCCGCCGGTCCCCGGATCAGCGTGACGGTCCGCCACTCACACTGACGTCAGACCCCGGTCACATCCCGGTCGCACCCCGGCCCGGTCGCACCGCGCCGTTGCTACGGTGGCCTGGTGACGCCGCAGGCCAGAACGACGCGCATCGTCGTGGCGGTGAGCACGGCGTTGCTCGCCGCATACGCGATCCTGTGGGCGCCCCTGACGCCCTTCGACATCGGTCGCAGTGACTTCACCGCGTTCTATGTCGGCGGCACGCTGCTACGTGAGGGCCACGGCGCCGCGCTGTACGACGAGTCGCTCCAGGGCCCGCTGCATGCACAGCTCATCGCCCCCGACCGTGAGGGCAACCTGCCGTTCGTCGACCCTCCCGTGGCCGCTGCGCTCGTGGCGCCGGTCACCCTGCTCGGACTCGGCTCGGCATACCGGCTCTGGGCACTGGTGGAGCTGGCGGTGCTGGCGGCTGCGGTTGCCATCGCGGTCGCGGCGGTGCCACCCGAAAAGGGCCTCTCCGGCATGTGGCGCTGGTCCGCGGGGCTCGCCGCCATGGCGGGCGCCGGGACGCTGTTCGCGCTGTCCCAGGCGCAGTGGACGCCCGTGCTGGCTCTCGGGCTCGCCGTCGCCTTCTGGTGCTGGCAGCGGATCCCGGACGCCGTCGTCGGGCAGCGGCCACCTATCTCGCGACGTGCGGTGCTGGGCGGCGCGGCGCTGGTCGCGTCTGCGCTCGTGGGCAAGCCGCAGCTCGCACTCGGACTCATCGCGTTCATGGCCGGGTGGCGGCGCCGCGACGTCCTGTTCGGCGCCGCCGCCGGCCTCGCCGGCTTCGCGCTCGTCTCAGTCGCGATCGCCGGGCCGTCGGGGATCGCCGGATTCGTGCGCATCGTCTCCGGCTCGACGATCCGCTGGGATCCCCACCTCATGCTGGGTGTCAGCGGGGTGGCTGCGGCACTGACGGGCGGCGGCCCGGCTGCCTTTGCTTTGGGCTGCGCCCTCGCGGTCGTCGCGTGCGCCGGTGCCTATGTGCTGGGCAGGCGGGTGCGCCGGGATCCGTCGCGGCTGCCACTCGCGCTGGCGGGGGCGGCGGCGTTCTCGCTGTTCGCCGCACCCCACGCATACCTCGACGACCTCGCGTTGCTCGCCCCTGTCGCCGCGTGGTGCCTCGCCGGGGCGGGCACCGCACATTCGCAGGCCGGAGCCGGCTGGTGGCGCGCACGATGGGCTATGGCGCCGGCTCTCTGGATGGCCGTCAACGGGTCGGCGATCGTCGACCTGGGAGCGCAGGGGCACCTTCCGGCTGGGCCGGCCACCGCCTTCGTCCTGGCGGCGGCAGGAGCCGTTGCCCTCGCGGCCACGCGCGGCCGGGCCGCGCTGCCGCTCCGCTACCGTGCGGAGGATGAAGCAGCTCTGGGCGCCGTGGCGCATGGTCTACGTCGGTGGTGATGCGCCCGAGGGGTGTTTCCTCTGCGACGCCATCGCCGGTACCGACCATGAGGCGTCACTCGTCGTCGCTCGCGCGCCGCTGACGATCACGCTGCTCAACCGCTTCCCGTACAGCAGCGGGCACGTGATGGTGGTGCCGACGCGCCACGTGCACGACCCGCGCGAGCTGGCGCCCGAGGAGGGCGCGGCGCTCTTCGCAGGCGCCCAGTGCGCGCTGGCGGCGATCGACGCAGCGCTCCACCCCGATGGCTTCAACATGGGCCTCAACCTCGGCAGCGCCGCCGGCAGCAGCGTCGAGCACATGCATCTCCACGTGGTCCCTCGCTGGGCCGGCGACACGAACTTCATGCCGGTGCTGGGCGACGTGAAGGTGCTCCCGGAGGTGCTCGAAACCACGGCGACCAAGCTCCGCGACGCCTTCAGCACCCTCTGAAGCGAGGTCGAAAAGCCCCAATCGGGCTGCGGCGGGCGCCGAGTGGGGGGTATAGTCCGGCAAGCCGTGGCCTTGCGGTCGCGGTGCGACGCCCCGGGCGGTCGCGAACACCGTCACAGAGTGGCGTCAGGAGAACACGTGGGTTCGGTAATCAAGAAGCGGCGCAAGAAGATGCGCAAGCACAAGCATAAGAAGATGCTCAAGAAGACGAGGTGGCAGCGCAGGACGTAGTCCTGCGCGCTGAGGGCTGACGGCCTTCCGCGACGGCGGCTACGCCCGGGCGTAGCTGTGCAGGCCCGCGATCCAGAGGTTCACCGCGTACAGGGTGAAAAGGATCGCGGCAAACCCGAACGCCGTGATGACGGCGGCGCGCTTCTCACGCCACCCATACGTCACGCGTGCGTGCAGGTAGATGGCGAAGATCACCCATGTGATGAAGGCGAACGTCTCCTTCGGGTCCCAGCCCCAGTACCGGCCCCAGGCGTGCTCGCCCCAGATGGCGCCGCAGATGACGCCGAAGGTCCAGATGGGGAAGCCGATCATCACGAAGCGGTAGCTCCAGAGATCGAGCGACCGCGAGCTTGGCAGCACCTTGCGCACGCCGGAGGCGAGCTGGTTGAGCGGCGCGCCCCCGAGCCCGGTGCCCGCCGATCCGCCCCCGCCCGTGAGGGTCATCGTGGCCACTCCCCCGCCACCAGAGCCGACGGTGGCTATCGCCGGCTCGCGGGCGGCTGCCGTGGCCAGCATGCGCTGGTCCGCCCAGCGTCGCGCGAGGTAGGCCATGCCGAAGAAGAAGGAGAAGCTGAGGATGGCGGACGACGTGGCCATCGCCGTCACGTGGATCGTGAGCCAGTAGCTGTGCAGCGCGGGGACGAGCTCGCCGGGCGGCACGTACAGCATGTAGGCGACACCGAGGAGGGCGATGGCCAGGATCATCGCGGGCAGGCCGATCAACCGCATCCTGGCCCGGACCATGAGGATCACGGCGGTGGTCACCACGACGAACGAGATGCCTGTGGAGTACTCGTACATGTTGCCGAGCGGCCAGTGGCCGGCCTCGAGGGCGCGCCTGAAGATGGACGCGGCCTGGACCGGCCAGCCGAGCAGCACGGCCGCAAGGCCGATGTCACCGAGCACCTTCTTGCGGAGCGCCAGGAAGAGCACGAAGGCCACCAGAGCCGCGCAGTACGCGCCCACGGCAACGCCGAACAGGACCAGGGATAAGGGCGTGCTCGCCATGGATCAGCGGCGAGTATAGCCAGGCGTTGCGGAGTCACAGCCGCGCACGAAGCCGTGCCTATACTGGCCTGCGCCTCGATCGGCTCATCCTCGGGGCGGTAGCTCAGCTGGGAGAGCGCTGCCCTCGCACGGCAGAGGTCAGGGGTTCGAATCCCCTCCGCTCCACGGTCCGCTCGTATTCATAGCCACGGGCTGCGGCAAACGTGGGAGAGCGCAAAGCCTTACGATTGCTTATGGTGTCGTATGAAGGGGGCAGAAACGGGGTCAGTGAGCAGGGGGCGGGGACGGGGGTGGTGACCAGAGGGGGCGCGTTGCGTTCGGCCCGCCCTCAGGGACGTGAACGGCGACAATTGCGGTGCGCGTGGGCATGGCCCGGTCTTGCCCGCGGGGCCGCGATGAGTGATGAAGAGAAACTCGACACGTACGGCGATCAGCCCCGCAGAGGGTAGCCCTGCCGACAGGAGGACTGAGGGGCCCCAACTGACGGTGGATGCCGGCGCAGCGCTTCAGCTTTCGCCGTCCTCGTTTGCGGACGCGCGTGCCGCGTTGCGCGAGCTTCTGGACGAGCTCTTCGAGATGGATGCGTCGGACCTGATCCTGAGCCGCGGCGCGCCGCCGACGATGCGGATCGATGGAAAGCTGCTGGCCCAGGGCGACATTGCACTGACGGCCGGCGACATCCAGGCACTCGCTCTGGAGTTGCTCCTCCCGCAGCAGTGGCGCACGTACGAAGAGCTCAAACAGGTCGACTTCTCCTTCAAGTGGGGCTCGACCGGGCGGATCCGCGGCAACATGTTCCAGCAGCGCGGTTCGGCGGCCATCGCACTGCGCGCGATC
>JAFALX010000020.1 GCA_019234035.1 Candidatus Dormiibacterota bacterium
TCCCGACATGGTGCTGCTCCGCTCCGACGCGGCCGAGGCCGAGGCGGAGGAGGCGGCGCTCTCCGAGCCGGAGCTCTCTGAGGAGGAAGAGGCTGAGGCGGGCGTGGAGACGACGGCTGAGGGTGGCGAGTCTGAGCTCGCTGCTGCGGCTGCGGAGGCATCCGAGAACGGCTGACCGCGGCCGGGGGGCGCCGGCGCCGCTGCCGCCGGCACGGCCGTTGCGCGAGCGCGTGGGCCATGCGGGTGAGGCGGCTGCGATCCGCCACCTCGAGCAGCAGGGCTACAAGATCCTGGCGCGCGACTGGCGCAATCGCCTCGGGCAGATCGACATCGTCGCCGAGGACGCGAACACGCTCGTGCTTGTCGAGGTGAAGGCTCGCCGCGGCACTGCGTTCGGCACGCCGCAGGAGGCGGTGGACGCGCGCAAGCAGCGCAAGCTGCGGACGCTGCTCGAGGTGTATCGGGCCACGACCCACCGTCGCGAGCAGCCATGCCGCATCGACGTCGTGGCGCTGCTGCTGGATGACGGGCTCAAGGTGACCCAGGTCGAGCACATCAAGGACGCGGTGCAGGGGGAGTAGCACCAGAGGTGGCGGAGCGGGCGGCGGACCGCTGGCGCGAGGCGGCGTCGAAGTGGCTGCTGCCGCAGTCGATCATCGACGCGGCGCCCGAGCCGCAGGCGACGCTCGACCCCGAGATGTTCCGCTACAAGCCGGATCTCGACGCGACCATGCCGGTGCGGCCGTCCCGCCGCGCCGCACTGGCCGCGCTGCCCGAGGGCGGGTCGGTGCTCGACGTGGGATGCGGTGGCGGCGCCTCGAGCTTCGGGTTGCGGAGCAGGGCGGGATTCATCATCGGCGTCGACCGGCAGCCGGACATGCTGCTCGTCTTCGAGGAGACGGCACAGCAGTTCGGCGTGAAGGTGCGCACGTTTCTCGGCGCGTGGCCGGACGTCGCCGAGGTGGTGCCGGTCGCGGACGTCGCGGTGTGTCACCACGCGTTCTACGCGGCGGAGGATCTCGAAGCGCATGTGCGTGCGCTGACCGATCACGCCCGCGAACGGGTGGTGCTCGAGATGTCCGCGCACCCGCCCCTGGTTGCGCTGAACCCGCTCCTGGAGAAGCTGCACGGGACGTCGCGGCGCGACTGGCCGGTCGCCGACCTGGCGCAGGAGGTGGTGACCGAGCTCGGGTATGCGGTGCAGCGCGAGGACGTCGAGCTGGAGCCGCGGCCGCGCGAGGTCACGCCGGACTGGGTCGGATTCGTGCGCCGCCGGCTCTACGTCGGACCTGAGGCGGACCCGGTGATCGAGGAGTTCCTGCGCAGTCAGACGCCGCAACCGCAGCAGGTGGTCGCACTCTGGTGGCCGGGGACCGCGTGAGCCGCGCGATGCAGGAATCCCCTTGGGCTCGCCGTACCGCAACTTCCATGCGAACGACATCGGCTACGGCGTGATCGCCGCAACCCTCGCTCGCACCATCGACGAGTCGGGATAGGAATTACCGACAGGGCTGCCGCGACCCGGTCAGACTGACGGCGAAGAGGACTCCGTTCCAGCCGCTCCGGGAGTTGTCGGCCGGGCAGAACGCGCTCGGGTCGAGGTTGTACTCGGCGTTGAACACGGCCTTGACGCCAGTGTAGGCGGAGAGCAGATTGCAGGTCGAGTACTCGTTGCACTGCTCCGTCAGCACGGCATCAGCGAGCGGCTGCATGTCCACGGCGTACGAATCGCCGGTGTCGTCGGGGTTCTTGATGAACCACGACAGGTTCTTGGAGTGCATGAAGTTGGCGAGCGTGGCCATGAAGCTCTCTTCGTTGGCCTGGGTGAGGGGGAAGCCCGTGTTCGACTGGTAACTCTCGTCGATGTCGGTCTCCACCGCGTCGAATCCCTTGCTGGCGCACATCGCGATGCGGTTCTCGATGACGCCGACCACTATCGCGTTGCGGATGTCAACGTAGCGCTCGCTGGAGTAGCCGGGCATGACGCTGCCGATGGCGGCGGCGGGGAACTGGGAGTAGTCGCTGCGATGGCTCTCGGCGGCGCCGACCTCGATGTAGCAGACGGCGTGGTCGCCGAGGGCGTGCAGCGCCGCCACCGTGCTCGCCGGGTTCTCAAAGCCGTCGATGTCATACACCGTGGGGTTGAGCGCGGTGCCGCCCTGGTAACTGCTGACGCTCGTGCCCATGTCCGTGCTGTTGCTGGTGCTCAGCGGATGACCGATCTCCCACTGCCAGCCGGTGGGAGCGGTGCTGGGGATCCAGCGCGAGCGGCTTGGGGAAGGGGTTGGCGTGGGCGTGGGAGTTGATGTTGGCGTCGGAGTGGGAATGGGCGTCGGCGTAGGCGTTGGCGTTGGCGTGGGAGTCGGTGTGGGCGGGAGTGTGTGACTCGGAGCACTCTGAGATTGTTGCCATCCGTTCTGGACGCCGCTCGGGGCGGCGGCCAACCGAGGCGTGATGAAGCCCCAGGTCGATGCGGCCATGGCAATAAAGAGCGCCCCGGCGGCGAGCGCAAAACCACGCATGGACTTGCTCCTACCTGAACATTGTGGGTGTACGGGGCCAGCCAGCGCAGGCTTGGCGCGCCGCGGTGCGACACGGCCAGCGGGCGGTTCAGAAAGCAGCCACGACACCAACGTTGCTGCCCGCCGGTGTCGGACTCTACGCGAAGACGCGCGCAGCTGAGAACCCGGCCTCCAGGACTCTCACTACCACAGCATTGTGGTGATACACTCGCTAGTGTGATCGCGTGCGCCATGAGCTGTGCCACATACGGCCTGGCCGGTGTGCCCATCCGCGTTGAGGTGGACATCGCGAGCGGTCTCCCGAACGTCACGATCGTCGGGCTCACCGATCGCGCGATCCAGGAGGCGCGGGAGCGCGTGCGCTCGGCGATCCGCAACGCCGGCTACAGCTTTCCGGCGCAGCGCATCACCGTCAACCTGGCGCCGGCTGAGGTTCCCAAGGAGGGGACGGGCTTCGATCTGGCCATCGCGGTGGCGATCTTCGCGGCGGACGGACACAGCCCGCGAAGCGATGGCATTGCGCCCCACATCACAGCGTCTCGAGCGCGGAGCTCGTGGGCGGCGGCACCGGGGTCGCATTACCCGGCGAGATCTCACTCGCGCAGGCGAGAGCCCTAAGAACGTTCGGCGGCTCGGTTGGCTGAATCGTCTGGCGTTGGGTACAGTGGGAGTGTCAGGGAAAAGCGGGCTGAGGGCTATGAAGCGTTGTTGTGACCAGAGTCAGTGGCAGGCCACCCGATCTGCCGCAGGGCGAGTCGGACTCCACTGGCTTTCGCTGGGAGGCGATGTCAGCGAACGAATGGGCGTGGCTTCGCTTCCAGCCCTGGAAGGTCGATGCTCTCGCTAAGAAAGCGCAGCAGCATCGTGACAATCTCATCGAGATGCAGGGAGTCGCGGACGATGAGGCTGTTTACGCACTCAGCATA
>JAFALX010000173.1 GCA_019234035.1 Candidatus Dormiibacterota bacterium
CGAGGCGGATAAATCTCTTGCAACTTATATTGCAATAGAACTCCCACCAGATATCGCTGCTTGGACTGGAGTTCGGGAAAAAATCTTAAAAGCCGGAAGTCCACTAAAGTCTTTGTAGGATTACTTACACTAGGATTGACAAGCAGATATTTTTTGCGTACTTTAAGCCAATTGCCGAGGTGGTGGAATTGGTAGACACGCTAGCTTGAGGGGCTAGTGAGGGCAACCTTGTATGGGTTCGAGTCCCATCCTCGGCACCATTGACGGCGATGTACTTCCAGCCGACGAAGCTCCCAACGGTCGTGCGCTCCGGTGCCTGGATCCTGTATCGGCAGGGCTACGGCGGAGGCGTCAGCCGCCGGGCTCATCCTCAGAGTCGGTCTCGTGCAGGAAGTGATGTCCAGGCAATCCCCAGCGCTCCGTCTCCTGCCGGAGGCGGAGCAGCGATCGACACACCGGCACATCGTAGGTGGCGCTCAGTCTCGACCTGAACGATGGCAGCGAGTCCTTGCCCAGCCGCCAGCGACGTGTGAACCGTCGCGGCAGATACACAGCGACGATCTCGGCCTTCTCCGAGCGCCAGCCGTGCTGGAACATCGCCACGGTTCCGAAGCCGGCGACACCGACGATGACAGTGCCGTAGTTGCGCCCCGACCAGCGCGCGCGAAGCACGCTGTAGTACGCGTTGAAGCCCCACATGTTCTCTTCGGACGGCGGGTAGGTGGCGACGTTGCTGCCGCGCGTCCAGAGGTGTGCATCGAACGCCGATCGCAGCGTGATGCCGCGCGCGTCGTCAGGGAACGCTTCGACGCAGAGCCACTTGTAGCCGGCGATGCGCATCGGTTACTCAGCGTTGCACCGGCACCGGCTCCCGCTCCTTGTCGGGCGCCGATGCCGGGTCGCGGACGGGCTGCTGACGCTCCGGCGCGGGCTCCGGTGGCGCAACGCGCCACGGCTCCTCGTCAGGAAGCCGAATCGTCCGCTCGTGACGGCCCAGCTTGCTCATGGCAGCGATCACAGTCTATGGCCCGAGCTGATTGCCGTCACGCACCTGCGGGGCGGGCGCGGCGAGGCAAGATGCCGGAGCCGTCCTCGCTGACCGCGACGGCGATCTCGTCTGGCGCGACGCGCGTGTGCGCGGCGATACACCGTCGCACCGCTTCCTGCAGGGCTACTCGCTCCTGCTCCGTGTCGTCGCCGAACTCAAGGCGCCGCCGCAGCTCACTGACGTGATGCAGGACCGCCTGTGTCTCGGAGGGCGACAGGGTCACGCGGGTCCCCTCGAAGTCAAGGGTCATGGTCACCGGCATGGTTCACTCCGCCAGCTGCTGCACACGAATCGCGGGCGTCTGCCCGAACACGAGCAGGAACAACGCTTCGCGCGCCAGTCGCTGCGCGTGCGTGCTGAGCAGGATCGAGCTCCCGCCGCCGGTGATGACGAGGCGCTCGGCCAGGCGCATTGCCAGCTGCGACGCACGTGCCCGGGACTGCGGCAGGGTGTCGGCCGTGGCGGCGTCGAGCTCGTCGCGCACGAGGTCGATCTCGTTCACAGCGTCCATTCTCGCCGCCTCACCGAGCAGCCGAAGGCAGCGTCCGGCGACCCCGAGCGCGTGCGAACCGTTGAGGCGCAGGCCCTCGCGATCGCGCGCACGCCACTCGTCGAACGGCTCGATGGTGATGACGCGGTCCACCGGGACGGCGAGCCCGTCGAATCGCAGGGTCACCGTGCCGGATGCGTTGACCGCCGCCAGCTCGAGCGGGTCGGCCTGCAGCGCCGCACTCGGGCCGACGTCGATCAGGGACCACACGATGTCCGCGCCATGCCGCGCCGCGACGCGCAGGACGTCGATGCGACCCCAGCCGGACACCCACGGCGCTGAGCCATGCAGGACCCAGCCTCCCGCGGCACGTGACGCCGTCAGCGGCGGCGGGCCCGGTCGCCGCAGCGCCGAGAACGCCACGCCGGCGCGCACCTCCCCGCTGCACAGCGAGCGCAGCCAGCGGTCACGCAGCTCGGGACCGGCACGCTCCGCGATCGCCGTGACCGTCCCCAGGTGCTGCGCCCAGACGAAGGTGGTCGTCAGGCAGCCAGACGCCAGACGTTCGACCGTCATCCACACATCCCGCCGGTCGTGCAGCCCGGCGCCACCGAACTCGGCCGGGCCCGTCAGCCCGTACAGGCCTGCCGCGGCAAGCTCATCCAGCAGGTCCTTGGGAACGAGCGCGGCTCGATCGGTGTCGAGTGCTCGCGGGAACAGAACGTCGTCGCCGAGGCGCCGAGCCGCCTCCAGCATGGCCTCCGCCGCCGGCGCCAGGCTCAGCCTCCGGCCTTGAGATTCTTGAGGTTCCCGAGGTTTGCCGCGAACAGCTGGTCGATGAGGTCGGTCAGGTCCGACTTGATGCTCGATTCCTGGGTCGACGAGATCGCCCCGCCGGTGACGCCCTTGTCAAGCGCCATCGAGACATAGCCGAGCACCTCGTCCTTGATCGTCTGATCCTTGGCACCCGCGATCTGGTCCAGTGTCTGGCCGGCGTCGATGTCGGCCTTGAGCTGATCGGGCGTCAGCCCGAAGAGCCCGGCGATCGCCTGCCCGTACGCCCCGCCCTTTCCGGTCGTGGAGCCGGCAGTCATGGCGGTGCCGATCACGTTGCGGAGGGCCGGCGAGACGCCGAGCGTGCTCGTCGCGGCCGCGGGGCTCTGTGCCCGCGGCGCGCCGGCCGTGTGGTCGACGGCCACGACGATGCCCAGGCCGATGACCGCGGCGCCGAGCACGGCGATCAGGAGGTTCGTCGGCGAAAAGCGTGTGCTCACTGGGAGTTCCTCGGACGGAATGGACTGCCTTCGATGAGACTAGCGCACGGGAGAGCGCGGCGGCCCGCCGCCGCGGAATCGTCGGTGTTCCATCATGCACGGGCGGTTTCAGCGACAAGTGAGGTGTGGCCGATGCGATTCGCGGTGCTCGGAACGGGTGTGGTGGGTCCGACGATCGCGACCAAGCTCGTGGCGCTCGGCCACGAGGTGATGATGGGCTCGCGCGACGCAGCCAATGAGCGCGCCACAGCCTGGGTCGCGCAGACGGGCGCCGGTGCCTCGGCGGGCACGTTCGCGGATGCCGCCGCATTCGGCGAGATCGTCGTCAACGCCA
>JAFALX010000275.1 GCA_019234035.1 Candidatus Dormiibacterota bacterium
GGCAGCGGCAAGTCGGTGTGCATCAACGCGCTGCTCGGCGGCTTCCTCCTGCAGGCGACGCCCGCCGAGCTGAAGCTGATCCTGATCGACCCCAAGCGCGTCGAGCTGTCGAACTTCGCGGACCTGCCGCATCTGCTCGTTCCCGTCGTGGTGGAACCCGAGTCGGCGGTGGGCGCGCTGCGCTGGGCGGTGAAGGAGATGGAGGAGCGCTACAAGCTCTTCGCGTCGCACGGCGCTCGCAACATCGCGGTGTTCAACGAGCGTGCACCGGGTCTCGGTCTCGCTCCGCTGCCCTACGTCGTCATCGTCATCGACGAGCTCGCCGACCTCATGATGGTTGCCGCCGGCGAGATCGAGGACCTCATCTGCCGCATCGCGCAGCTGGCACGCGCAGTCGGCATCCATCTGATCGTCGCGACGCAGCGGCCGTCGGCCGACATCATCACGGGTCTGATCAAAGCGAACATCCCGAGCCGCATCGCATTCGCCGTGTCGAGCGGTGTGGACTCGCGCGTCATCCTCGACGAGATGGGCGCGGAGAAGCTGCTCGGCCGCGGCGACATGCTCTACCTGCCGATCGACGAAGGCAAACCGCGCCGTCTGCAGGGTGCGTTCGTCAGCGACCGCGAGCTCGATTCACTGATCGGGCACTGGAAGGCGCAGGGGCTGCCCGAATATCAGGAGGAGATCTTCACCGTCGAGGCGACGGTGTCGTGGGCCCGCGAGGCGACCAAGCGTGACCCACTGTTCGCCAAGGCGGCGCACACCGTCGCCGTGGAGGGGCGTGCGGCCGCGTCGCTGCTGCAGCGCAAGCTCAACGTCGGCTACACGCGTGCGGCGCGGCTTATCGACCAGCTCGCCGAGGCACGCGTTGTGGGTCCGTACGAGGGAAGCAAGTCGCGTGAGGTCCTGATGGACGTCTTCCAGGTCGATGAATTCCTTGCCGAGCTCGGTGAGGAATAGAGTCCGCCCTTACGCAGCAGTGGTTGTCGGAGGTCTCGCACGCGGCACGTCACTCGGTGGCGGCAGGACGAGGAAGCGACCGTCCTCGGTGCGAATGAGCTGACAACCGCCCTCGTGCACCAGCCAGTGGTGCCGGTTGCACAGCGAGGCGAGGTTCTCCAGGTTGTTCCCGCCCCCGTTTTCGTGGAAGACGACGTGGTGCGGAACAGTCCAGGACGCGGGCCGGTCGCAATTGCCGAACACGCAGCCGCGATCGCGCAGCTGCAGCTTGCGTCGCGTCGCAGCATTTGGCATCCGCCGCGAGCGGCCGACAGCAAGGGGACGACCCTCGCCGTCCACCCGGACCGCGATGATGTCGGCATCGCAGGCGAGCCGTCGTGCGGTCTTGGCTGGGACGAGCCCGGCGAAGTCCAGTTCCGCGGCCGGCGCACCGGGAGCGTCGCGCAGCGTGTCCACGCTGGCGGTGAGCATCAGCTGCGGCGCTCGCGAGCTCCCTCCGGCGATGTCGGGGTTGTGCAGTGCGAACTCGGCGAGCTCAACCAGGGCATCGGCCATGCGCTTGTCCCGCGTGCGGATGTCCTCGGCGCCGTCACGGCGGCCGAGCGACTCCAGCACGGTGCGCAGGCTGGCGGCGCCCACCGAATCCAGAAACCCGCGCAGCCATACACAGCCGTCCTCCCGAGCCTTCACCTCGAGAAAGCGCGCCTCCACGGCGTTGACGTGCTCGGTGAGGAAGGCCGCGGAATCCGCAGCGTGGCGGGCGTTGGTGCAGTCGCGGCGGAAGCGGGTGACGCTGTGCTGCTCGGCCTGCTTCAGCAGCCGGCGCTCATCGAAGGGGGCGGCGCTCGGTGCCTGCGTCACCGCGGCGGCGGTGTGCGCCATGAGGGCGAGATGCCCGAAGCCGATGCGGCCGTCCTCCATCGCCGCCACGCTGCCCGGCATGACCGCGTGGTTCGCCGCGACAGCGAGCGCATCAGAGGCGACGCGACCGGAGACCTTCGTTACGTCACGAATCCACTGATAGGCGGTCTCACCGTACTCAGGGTCGAACTCGCCGCTTGCCGCCAGCTCACCGCTGAGCGTGGCGAACT
>JAFALX010000114.1 GCA_019234035.1 Candidatus Dormiibacterota bacterium
TCTTGAACAGATCCATGTGAAATCGGTGGGCGAGGGTGTCGGGAGCTTCCGCCATATCCAACTCCTTAATCGTCTGTCGCCCCCCCTCGGGCGACACGACCAAGTCTACGATTTGACTGAAAAGGCTTCAAGGGCCACGGTGGATCAGTTCGATCGACGTCGCGAACCTGCGGTGGAACACTGGTGAAACCTGCGGTTTCCGCGGGCCAGCCCTTGGCCTGGGCTCACACGCCGACGCCGGGCCACGCTGGAAGCGCACGCATGACGTCAGGCGATCCATCAGGATGTTCCCTCCGCGTCCTTGACCACAACCTTGGGAGCGGCACCCGAGGCAACTATCCAAGTCGTGGTCGTGATACGCGTCGATCGCTGCTTGAACGATGTGGTGGCTCCATTTCGGCTGCTCTCAGTGCGCAGCACGAACCGAACATCGTCGAGCAACGTGGGGAACGACAGCGCCTGTAAGGTGAGCACGCCAGACCGTAGAGCCGGCGTACCGCGTATACGTACCGACGACGGGGCCGAGTGTGGCGGGCTTCAGCGCGAACGCTCCGAGGCGCGGAGTCGCGCACTCAACCCCAAGACGACGCTCGGATTGGCCGTGGCGATGTAATCCTGGTCAGCCTGCCAGTTGGGATTCCGCTTCGGCTCGCCAACCGATCAGGCGCCGGTACAGGTCGAGCCCTGCCCCGTCCACTGCGGCGTCCTCACGCTGTCTCGGCCGCGCCTGATTGTCCGCCGGGCCCGGCTCCTCCGGCGCAGTCGTGGAACGGCACTCCCAAGCACGCCACGGTTTCCCCACCAGAAGGGTTGTGGCCTGGGCTATAGACCCCCACCTCAGTTTGAGGGGTGCTTCAGTGGGACGTGGGGATGCGCAAGGCGGCCGACACACACACAACATCATGCGGGTATAAATGATAACATGGAGGTGTGGTACGAACTCAGATTCAGTTGACTGAGCAGCAGGCACATCGACTGCGACGGGTTGCCGCAGATCGTCATACCTCGGTGAGCGCGCTGATCCGGGACGCGGTGGACCGCACGCTCGACATGCCCGATGCAGCCGCCGTCCGTCGCAGAGCAATGGACGTCGCCGGTGTCTTCGCCTCTGCGGAGGGAGACCTAGCGACGCGGCACGACGAGTACGCCGCCGACGCTTACGCCGAGTGACCGTCTTCGTCGACACATCGGCCCTCGTCGCCCATCTTGACCAGAGCGATCGCAGCCACGCTGCGGCGACCGCGTACGTCGACGGGTCGCTGGCGGAGGTTCTCGTGACGCACAACTACGTTGTGCTCGAGACCGCCGCTGTTCTCAAGCGAAAAGGCGGTGACCAAGCAACGCGCGCCTTCTTCTCCGCTTGGGTGCCGGCGCTTCGAATCCACTGGGTCGATCCAATCGTGCACGCCACCGCCGCCGCGGCATACGTCGCTGCCCTCCCATCGAGCGTTTCGCTGGTCGATCGCGTGAGCTTCGCGGTCATGCGCCACCTGGGTATCGGCGCAACGTTCGCATTCGACCCGCATTTCGCCACCGAGGGATTCACCCTCGTCGCGTGAGACGTCTCTCCAGCCACGCCTCCCTTGTCGGGGGGCGGCGGATAGAGAACCTGCGCTCAGGCTGTCTGCGTGAAGCGGTAGGTGAGATCGCGCGCGGGCGTGGGAAGTGACAACAGCTCGTCCACCGACCAGTACAGCGCGGGGAAGGCACGCCGGACCTCGGGAGGCATGAGCGAGCGGAGCGCTCGTCTCGATACCCGTGGCACTGCGAGGTCCCCCGGAAGCGCCGAATGCGGCGCGTCACCCGGGACCGGTGGCGGTCGCTTCGAGGTCACCCGCCGGGTCGCGGACGGAGCCGCTTCTCGAACCAGTGGTCCGCGAAGGGCTCGTCGTTGAATGCAGGCACCTCGACCCAGCCCGCCGAGCGGTACAGCGCCAGCGCCTCGGTGAGGACGGCGCTCGTTTCGAGGTGGGCGACCTCGGCGCCGCCTGCTCGTGCGCACTCCTCGAGCGTGCCCAGGAGGCGGCGGCCGAGCCCGAGACCCCGCGTTCGCGGTGCCACCCACATACGCTTGAGCTCGGCGGGCGCGTCGGCGTGGTGCTTGACCGCGCCGCACGCGATCGGCTGGGCGCGCAGGTACGCCACGAAGAACTGACCGGCAGGGGGCCGGACCTCCTCCGGCAGCGCGGTTGCGCCCACCATCGGATCGAATCCGCGCGTGGACCGGCGGTTGAGCTCCGCCACGTATTCGGACACGCACCAGTGAGCATCAGCGTGCTCGGGGTCGACCGGCCGGATCTCGACGCTGGCGGCGGTCAGCAGACGCTCGACCTGGCCCATCGCCTGGACCAGGCGCTCGCGCTGCTCGTCGGTCAGCGGCGCCAACAGCGACCGGGCGACATCGTCGGAGCGCCGGTCGAGCGTCGCGCGCTC
>JAFALX010000129.1 GCA_019234035.1 Candidatus Dormiibacterota bacterium
GATGCGCTGCATCTACTGCGGCTACTGCGCCGAGGCGTGCCCCACCGAGGCGATCACGCTCGGTCCGCAGTTCGAGCTCGCCGACTACCGTCGCGAACGCACGGTGGTCACCAAGGCCGAGCTGCTCGAGTCGTGGTCCGGGTTCGAGCGGGGCCGGCGCCCGAACAGCCCCGACGGCGCGGGCGCCGACACCACGGAGAAGACGAGGCTCGACCCCGGCATCAGCCCGCGCGTTGCCTGGGACGCGGCGGACGTCACCAAGGGCACACCGCATCCCGGCGACCTCGGCGTCCCCGCCGACGTGCCGACGGTCAGCGAGCCAGAGAAGCCGAAGCGCTGATGACGCTGCTCCTCGGCATCGTGATGCTGCTCGCAGCCATCAGCGCGCTGGGCGTGGTGCTGTCGCGACAGACGCTGTACTCCGCGCTCAGCCTCGTGGTGACCCTGTCGATGGTGGCGGTGATCTTCCTGCTGCTCAACGCGCAGTTCCTCTTCGCGGTGCAGATCATCATCTACGCCGGCGCGGTGATGGTGCTGTTCGTGTTCATCATCGCGCTGCTCAATCCAGAGGCGGAGGATCGCCCGGCGTTCGACTGGCGCTCCTGGATCGGCATCGCCGCCGTGGCGGGCATCACGATCCTCGTGTTCGTCACGGCGCGCAACGGCATCACCTACAACGACGGCGGCCTGCGCGGCGCGCAGATCGGCCGCGTGTCGGATCCCTACCACACGTTCAGCTTTCCGCCGGACGCGGTGAACGCGGCGGGCAACGTGCAGACCGTCGCGGGTCAGCTGTTCACCACGTTCATCCTGCCGTTCGAGATCACGTCGCTGCTGCTCCTGGTCGCGGCGATCGGCGCCGTGTACCTCACGCGTCGCGAGCACAGCGGCTCGTGAGATGAGGGCGGCATGCTGACCACCGACGTCTTTCCCTACCTGCTCGGGCTGTCGGCCTTCATGTTCTCGCTCGGCGCCGCGGGGGTCCTCATCCGCCGCAACCCGCTTGTCGTGTTCATGTGCATCGAGCTGATGCTCAACGCGGGCAACGTCGCCCTGGTCGCCTATGGACGGTTCCTCAACAGCCAGGAGGGCCAGATCTTCGCCTTCATGGTCATCGTCGTCGCGGCGGCGGAGGTCGTCGTCGGCCTGGCCATCATGACCACGATCTTCCGGCTGGGACGCAAGCTCGACGTCGACGACCTCAGCGAGCTGAACGAGTGAGCGTCGACACCGCCACGGAGCTCGTCGCGCTCGTCCTGCTGTTCCCGCTGGGCGGCGCGGTCCTGTGCGGGCTGCTCGGCCCGCGCCTCGGCCGCCGCTTCGTCAACTACGCCGGCACGCTCTCGATCTTTGCTGCGTTCATCGCTGCGATCTTCGTGCTCGCCAACGTCATCGGCGCCCCGTCCGGTCATCAGTCGACGACGGTGCGCCTCTGGCAGTGGATCGACCTCGGCAGCGGCAACCTCAATGTCGGTGTCGACTTCACGCTCGATCCGCTGAGCGCGCTGATGCTCATGGTGATCACCGGTGTCGGGTTTCTCATCCATGTCTACAGCATTGGATACATGGAACATGACCCGGGCATAGCCCGGTTCATGGCTTACATGAACTTCTTCATCTTCTCGATGCTGACGCTCGTGCTGGCGGCCGACCTGCTCATCCTGATCATCGGGTGGGCGCTGGTGGCGCTGAGCAGCTACCTGCTGATCGCCTTCTGGTACGACCGGCCCAAGGCGGTGCTGGCCGCACGCAAGGCGTTCATCACGCAGGTGATCGGCGACGCGGGATTGATCCTCGCCGCGTTCCTGCTGTTCCTCAACCTGCACTCGACCAGCATGCCGACGATCTTCGCGCGCGCGCACCTTTTGCCTGCCGGCGGCATCCTGGTCACGGGGATCTGCGTGCTGCTCGCCATCGGCGCGTTCGCCAAGAGCGCGCAGTTCCCGTTGCACACGTGGCTGCCGGACGCGATGGAGGGTCCCACACCGGTGTCGGCGCTGATCCATGCCGCGACGATGGTCACCGCGGGCGTCTACCTGATCGCGCGGTCGACCCCGCTGATCGCGCTGGTGCCGGTGGTCCAACTGGTGATCGCCGTCACGGGCTGCGTGACCGCGCTGCTGTCCGCGGCGATCGCCCTGACGCAGAACGACCTGAAGCGGGTGCTGGC
>JAFALX010000363.1 GCA_019234035.1 Candidatus Dormiibacterota bacterium
CGAGCGTCACCGCGAGCGCGCGTCGCGAACCGATCAGCTCGCGCGCCCAGGCAAGGCCTTCGATCATCAGGACGATCAGGAACGCCAGCATCCCCGCGCCACGCAGCGCGTGCGGCGCAACCAGTGTCAGCGCTGCGGGAATCGGGCTGACCAGCAGACCGAGCACGATGAACCGCGAGTACGGTTCGCGCAGGCGCATCACCAGACGCACCAGTCCCGCGATCATCAGCGGGAGCGTCGCGGCGACGATCACGCCGCCGAACCCCGTTGTCTGGCGCAGATTGCCGTCGCCGCTGATGACGAGGAAGCTCGGGTTGAAGTACGAGAGATAGTTTGCGAGGAAACGGCCCGCCGCGGCGAGCAGCGTGGGATGGTCGCTGAAGACGCTGACCACCGACGCGCGTGCCAAGAGCACGTCCGGGTTGGCCAGTGTCGCGCCGAGCAGCACGGCGTACGCGGCGCCGATGGGAAACAGGAAGCGCAGCATCGCGCGCCGGCCGAACCGGTGGCAGGTCGCCACGACAGCAAGCGCGAGCAGGAGCGTCAGCAGCCGCCCCAGGCTGTACGCGAACACCGCGGCGCCGAGTGCGACGCCGGCCGCCGACCACCAGCGGTCCGCGTGCTGCCTGGCTGTGGCTTCGGCCACGAACCAGCACGCGAGCAGCACGCCGAGGAGCAGCAGGACGTTGCCCTCCATCATGGTGTGGCTCTGCAGGAAGACCCACGGCTGCAGCGCGGTGAACAGCAGCGCGATCAACGCAACGCCGCGTGAGCGCGACAGGCGATACGCGAGCGCACCGGCGACAAGTGCTGTGGCTATGCCCGCGAGCACGCTCGGCGCGCGCACCGCGCCCAGGGTGGTCCCAAAGAACCACGCGAACGGCACCGTGAGGTAGGTGGCGAGCGGCCCCTTGTAGTCCCCGAAGTCCACGAAGAACAGCGGCACGTGATTGCCGTACTGATCGACGCCGAAGTGCGCGACGGTCCACGCGTTGTAGCCGATGCTCGCCTCGTCGAGATACGGCCCCGGTGGCACGCTGCCGAGGCGCGCGAAATACAAGGCCACGACCGCGAGCGTCGCCGCGGCCACGAGCAACGGAAATGCGTCGCGCCGCCGCGGCGCGGGCGGCAGCCCGAGGGTCGGTCTGACCCGGGTCTCGAGGATGCAAGCAGTATCGGAAGCCCGTGTCGCACCAACGACATGCCCGTGTTGCGGACCCGTGAAGCGCGTCATCGGTAGACTGAGCCGCCGGAGGCGGGAGTTAGGGAGAGCCGAGCGCCATGGCCGAGAATCCGCCGCCCACGCCACCGGAGGACACCGGGACGCCGGCCTCGATGAGCCCGCCCGGGCCGCCGCCCCCTCCACCGCCGCCTCCCGCCGCATCACAGCCACCCGCCTCCGAGGCCTCGGTGAGCGTGCCGCCTCCTCCCCCCTCCGGCCTCCCGGGCCCGGTCAGCGTCCCCCCGCTCCGAGCACCGCGGCCGAGCCTGCCGCCGCGACCCGCGACAGCGCCCTCCGGGATTCCCGATCTCCGCGCTCCGGCTCCCTTCGCGACGCCGCGTGCCGCTCCCCGCATCGCGCCCAGCAATGGCGCTCCCGGCATCGCGCCCAGCGCCGGTGAGCTCACCAAGGCCCCGCTTCGGCGGCGGCGATGGCTGATCCCGCTTGTCGCCGGCCTCATCGTCCTCATCGCCGGAGGGGGCGCCATCGGGGTGCTGCTCACGCGGGCGAACGCGACCAGGAGCACGCCCGGGGCGAAGACCGTCGCCTACACCGACCCAGACGGGTACTACACAGCACAGTTCGACAGCGAACCCGGGTACCACGCGACGACGCAGACCACGCCGATCGGCAGCGTCCCGTATCGCTACGCCGAGTACGTCGATTCCGGCGTCGATCAGCTCGTGGGGGTGCTCGTCTTCACGCCTGGCGCCAGCTTCGACACTGCGAAGGGCCTGCAGGGAATGGCCAGCGCAGGCAATGGCTCAGTCGTGTCCAGCCAAGTCTCGACGTTCCAGGGCTACCCGTCGACCGAGGGTGTCATCAACCTGACGGGCACGTACCTCAAGGTTCAGATCGTGCACGTCGGAAACGTTGCCTACATCATCGGCACCGCCGGTCCGGTCAATCCCCCGACCGACTACGCGCGATTCATCGCCTCCGTGCACATCACGCCGCATTGACGGCCACGAAGATGCGCGGCGCATACAGGATGAGTCCCGTATAGTCGCCAAGCGATGAACCCCAGCAGAGCAAGGAGAGGGAGCCGATGACACCCGAGGACGTCAAGCAGAACGTGAGCGCCTGGTGCTCGTCTGTCGATGGGCTCGAGATGCTCGGCGAGCGCTCGGAGGCAGGCGCGGATGTCGCGATCGCGGTGCGGTCGCAGGTCAGCAAGGACGCCGCCGTCGAGGCGCTCGTGCTGCAGGAACCCGGCCAGGACCGGGTGACCATCCGGCACACCGCGTCGCTGTCCAGCGGCTCGGAGGACGGCGCGCAATCCGTGCTCGACGCGCGGCCGGGCTCCGTCAGCGGCACTGTGGACCGCGGCTGGTCGGGGACCAGCGTGGCGGTGCAGACCCACGTGTATCACGA
>JAFALX010000392.1 GCA_019234035.1 Candidatus Dormiibacterota bacterium
GCTCAGCTCTGCGCCTTCGTGCGGCGCTGCGGCGACCCGCACGCAGGCGTCGTCGGGGATGGATCGCCACGCGGCGATGTCGCTCATGACCAGGGGGCGGCCGGCCGCCAGGGAGCGAAGGACCGCGGTTGACATCTGCTTGAGACCGGGGTCCCGCAGCGTCACGATGACATCGCTCGCGACGGCGTATGCCTCGAACATCCGGCGCGGGACCCCCTCCGCGACGCGGACTGCCGCGGCGATGCCGAGCCGCCCGGCCTCCTCGCGCAGCG
Organism: Candidatus Dormiibacterota bacterium; assembly: GCA_019234035.1. Taxonomy (GTDB): domain Bacteria; phylum Chloroflexota; class Dormibacteria; order Aeolococcales; family Aeolococcaceae; genus JAFALX01. The sequence goes on from JAFALX010000392.1 coordinate 273, forward strand.
CGGCGGCGTAGGCAGGGTCCGACCAGCCCACGATGACCAGCATGGCGTCCGGCCGGGTCTCGAGGAGCACCGCGAACGAGGCAAGGAGGGTTTCGAGGTGCTTGGCCGGATCGAGGAGGCCCAGCGCCGCGACCACGAACGTCCGCTGGTCGAGGCCGGCGTAGCTGCGGGCGGTGGCGCGGTCGAACCCCGCATCGCCGCCGGCCGGGTCGCTGACGCCCAGCGGGATGACGCGCTGCACGGCTCGCGGGTAACGGCGCCGAAGCTCGGCTCCGATCTCCGGGCTGAGGGTCACGCACGTCGTGGCCGCGCTGACAAGCGGCGCAAGCATCGGATGCTCATCGAGGAACGCCTGCCGCGCCGCCTTGCTGACCACCGGCAGGCGCTGCAGCGCGTCCCATTGCCGGGCCGCGGCCTCGCCCTCCACCAGGGCGAGCTCCCCTCGGAACCGCATCGCCCCACGGTGCTGCTCCAGGCGGTTCTCGTGCACGGCGCGGCTCCAATGGAGGTCGTGCAGCACCAGCACGCCGGGACTGCGCACCATCGCCTCCTCCATGTACATGTGCAACCGGGCGGCACCCGCCTGGTACACGCAGACGTCGAACGGCGCCTGGCGCAGCCGGCGCTCGAACGCCGAGTGGTGGTGAATGCGCGCGGAGCGCATCAGGTGCAGCTGCGGCAGGACGCCGTCGTCAACGAAGACCTCGAGGTCGACGTCTGGTCGCCGCTGCGCAAGCGCGAGGATGAGGTCCTCGGCGTAGTCGGCGACGCCGCTGAGCTGGGGCGGCACCGGCGACCACAGCGCCACGCGGAGTGTCGTGGCCGCGGCGTCGTTCGCGGACGCCGCGCGCTGGTAGCAGGCGGCCGTGGCCGCCGCGAGCGCTTCCGGAGTATGACGGGCTGCCTGCTCGAAGCCCCGCCGGCGAAGCTCGTGCCGGAGCTCCTCGTCGTGCACCACGGAGGCGATGGCCTGTGTCAGTGCCGCGGTGTCCTCGGAGTCGACGAGTATCGCTGCGTCGCCGGCCACCTCCGGGAGCGACGACCGCGTCCCGGTGATCACCGGTGCGCCGCAGCGCATCGCCTCGACGACGGGCAGACCGAAGCCTTCGTAATGCGACGCGTGCACCACCACGGTCGCGCCGTTGTAGAGGGCGGCGAGCTCCCCCTCCGCCAGGCGACCGGTCAGGACGACGTCACTGTCGATGCCGAAGTGTTCAGCCAGGCGCCAGACGATCGGTATCTCATCCGCCTCGAGGTGGCCGCCGAGCACAAGCGGAAAGCGTTCGCGTGTCGCTCCCGAAAGCGCCGCATACGCGCCGAACAGGTTTGGCAGGTTCTTGGTGTAGTGCAGCGCCGAGACGGCGAGGACGTACTCGCTGGGGATTCGGACACGCCGGCGCGAGCCGCGCCGAGACGGGTGATTCAATGCCCCGAGCACGACGCGGGTCACGTCCGGCGGCAGCCGGCGGAACGTCGGCGACGGCGCGGGCGGGGTGATGTCGATGCGATCGGGTGGGACGCCGAGATGGCGCACGAGGTCGCGAGCGGTTGCCTCCGAGATGGCCGCGAGACGGGTCGCTCGTTCGGTGAACAGGAGGCAGCGGTGATAGGTGTCGGCCGCCGCGCCGTCCGGATGGAACTGGGCCGGATAGATCAGCGGGATCAGGTCGTATGCGGTGGCGACGTATGGGCAGGCGTCGAAGTCCGGCACGGTCAGGCTGCATGTCGGAACCGGCGCGGTGGCGTGGTACACGTCGAGGCGGAGGCGCTCGACCCAGCGCTGATATGCGCTGGACTTCGCGAGCATCGACGCCTCGTCGTGCCACGGCGTCGCGCACCAGATCGGGTCGTCGGGCCCACAGACCACCTGGACGTTCGGCGCGCCGCGAATCTCGGGCCGGATGACGCCCAGATCGGCGCCGGGGTCGCAGAGCAGCAGGTAGGTGCTCTCGGTGTCCAGGGCGAGGAGGGACTGCAGCTGCTCCTGGATGAAGCGCGGGATGCCTCGTTCGATGCCGCGGCGTCCGATGCCCAGGATGCGCAGATCGACGCCGACGCGCAGCGGCTTTCGTGGTGCGTATACGTTGGTCATGGTGGCCCGCAGGCTCCTGGAAATCCTCCGAACGCCTGCCGGGCGGCTGCTGCGTACGGCGCGATCACGGGAAGATGGCGGCGAGTGTACCCGCTCTCCGGACCGCGGCGTCAGGTGATTCTGCCGGCGGCTGATAGAGTTCGCCCGCGATGAGCCAGCGGGGCTGGTCTGTGGCCGCACCCGTCGTCTCGGTGCAGGGGGTCACCAAGCGGTTCAAGCTCCCGCTCGACAAGAGCACGACGCTCAAGCACCGAGTCGTGCACCTCCGCAGCACGTCACGGTACCGCGAGCTGCTGGCAGTCGATGACGTGAGCTTCGACGTTGCGGAGGGCGAGTTCGTCGGCATCATCGGCCGCAACGGCTCGGGCAAGTCGACACTGCTGAAGGTTCTGGCGAAGATCTACCAGCCCACCAGGGGGTCCGTGCGCATCAACGGCGCCCTCTCGCCGTTTCTCGAGCTGGGGATCGGGTTCAATCCGGAGCTCACCGCGCGTGAG
>JAFALX010000165.1 GCA_019234035.1 Candidatus Dormiibacterota bacterium
AGGACGCCTCGGCGCGGTGAACCTCCGCCTCGGGACGCGAGGCAGCGCGCTGGCGCGCGCCCAGGCTGCCCTTGCCGCTGCCGCCCTCGCGGAGGCGGGCGTGACCGATCTGGAGACCGTCCTGGTGCGCACGCACGGCGACCGCCACCCCGAGACCGCCGTCGAGGAGCTGTCGGGCCAGGGCTGGTTCACCGCCGAGCTGCAGCGGGCGCTGCGTGACGGCGAGGTGGACCTGGCGGTGCACAGCTACAAGGACCTGGCGGTCGAGCGCCCCGAGGGCCTCGGCCTGGCCGCCGTCATGCCGCGGGCCGACCCGCGCGACGCCGTGGTCACCCGCGACGGCGTGCAGCTCGCAGGTCTGCCCGCCGGGTCGCGCGTGGGCACGAGCAGCCGGCGCCGCAGCGCGCTGCTCGCCGCGCTGCACCCCGAGCTGCTGTGCGTCGCGATCCGCGGCAACGTCGACACGCGCCTGCGCAAGCTCGACGGCGGCGAGGTGGACGCCCTGCTGCTTGCCGGCGCGGGGCTCGATCGGCTCGGGCTGGGCGAGCGCGCGGTGACGCGGCTCGATCCCGTGCAGTTCGTCCCGGCGCCGGCGCAGGGGGCGATCGCGATCGAGGCGCGCGCCGGATCCGAGGCCGAGGCGCTGGCCCGCGCCATCGACGACCGTCCCTCACGCCTCGCCGTGGCCGCGGAGCGGGCGGTGCTGGCCGCGCTCGGCGGTGGCTGCCTGCTTCCGCTCGGCGCCTGGGCCGAGGTGGCCGGAGAGCGGCTGACGTTGCACGCCACGCTGGCCGGTGAGGACGGAACGCTCGCCACCGCGCTCGTCGTGGGCAGCGCGGCTGACCCGGAGGACGCCGGGCGGCGCGCCGCCGCGATGCTGGGTTGACCGGCGGCCGGCTCGCCGGACGCCGCATCCTGGTCACCCGGACTCGGGAGCAGGCCGCGGGCCTGGTCGACGCACTCCACGCCCGTGGCGCCGAGGCCGTGGTGGTGCCGCTGATCGCGACGCAGCCGGCGGCCACCCCCGATGAGATCGTCGCCGCGGCCACGGCGCTGTCGGCGGCGTCGCCGCCGCGCTGGGCCGCGTTCACCAGTGCGACGGCCGTGCGCCTGGTGCTCGGCGCCGCGGGGGCCTTCGCGCTGCACGACGTTCACGTCGCGGCGGTCGGGATCGAGACGGCACGGGCGCTGGATGCGGCGGGTGTCGGTGTCGACATCGCCGGCGCCGGTGACGCGGCTGCGCTCGCCGCCCGGCTCGAGGCGGCCGGCATGGCGGCGGCGACGGTCTGGTTTCCCAGCGCGGAGGCCGCACGCCCTGATCTGCCGCAGCGCCTGGGTGCGGCCGGAGCGCTGGTCATCGTGCAGCCGGTCTATCGAACGCTGATGCCGGAGGACGCGCCACGCCGGCTCATGGCGGCGCTGGCGCGCGGCATCGACGCGGTCACGCTGACGAGTGGCAGCACCGCGCGCAATCTCGTGCACGCACTCGGGGACTCGTCGCTGCCGGCCACGACGCGCGTCGTGTGCATCGGCGCACAGACCGCGCGCGAAGCGCGCGTCGTGGGGCTCGACGTCACCGCGATCGCGCTGGAGCCGACTGTCGAAAGTCTGATCATCGCACTGGACTCTGTAGGCTGACCGCGTCCATGCCCTTTCCCAGCGAACGCGGCCGCCGCCTGCGCCGCACGCGCGGTCTGCGACGCCTTGTCCGCGAGACACAGCTGCAACCGCGCGACCTCGTGCTGCCGCTGTTCGTTCGCGAGGGCGCGACAGCGCCGGCGCCCATCGCATCGCTGCCGTCACACCGCCACGAGACCGTCGACTCGGCGGCGGAGACGGTGGAGCGCAGCCTCGAGGCCGGCTGCGGCGCGGTGCTGCTCTTCGGGCTGCCCCGGGCGAAGGACAGCGAGGGCTCCGCCGCATGGGACGACCACGGCGCGGTGCAGGAGACCATGCGCGCGCTTCGCCGCCGTTTCGGCGAGGACTGCGTGCTGATCGCGGACACCTGCCTGTGCGAATACTCGGCGCACGGTCATTGCGGGGTGCTCGATGCGGACGGCACCGTGGACAACGACGCCACCGTCCAGCGCTACGCGCGCGTCGCCGTGAGCCAGGCTGCGGCCGGCGCAGACGTCGTCGCGCCGAGCGGCATGATGGACGGCCAGGTCGGCGCGATCCGCGAAGCGCTCGACGCCGCCGGCTTCGGCAACACAGCGATCCTTGGGTACAGCGCGAAGTTCGCATCGGTGATGTACGGGCCGTTTCGCGATGCGGCCGAGTGCGCCCCGCGCGACGGCGACCGCCGTGGCTATCAGCTCGACCCCGCCAACGTGCGCGCCGCGGAACGCGAGGCGCTGCTCGACATCGAGGAGGGCGCCGACATGGTCATGGTGAAGCCGGCGCTGACGTTCCTCGACGTGGTTGCGCGCGTGCGCGACCTCAGCGATCTGCCGCTTGCCGCGTACTGCACGAGCGGGGAGTACGCGATGCTGCATCATGCGGCGGCCGCCGGCGCATTCGACGAGCGCGCCGCCGTGCTGGAGACCCTGACTGCAATCCGCCGTGCCGGCGCCGATCTCGTCATCACGTATCACGCGCTCGACGCTGCGCGCTGGATCGCCGAGGAGGGACGCAACTGATGGGCCAGCCGAGCAATCAGCGCAACACGCCGCTGCTGATCGCCGCAGGGACCGTGGTCGTCGCGGCCATCGTCGCCGTCGCCGTGGGCTTCAACCACGCGGCCAACAGCGGCGTGAACCGCCAGACGGAGACGCCGTCGGCCGCGGCGTCGTCGACCGCGACGCCGACTCCCGGAGCGAGTCAGGTCCCGTACGCCGACTGCACGACCGCGACGTTCGGCTCGCCGCTCGCGCCGCTCAACCAGCCGTCCGATCCGCACGTCTACGCCACCGTCCCCGGCATGAGCATCGACCAGACCAAGCTGTACGAGGCGACGATCACGACGGCGAATCGCGGCACGATCGTGGTCTGCCTGCAGCCGAACCTCGCGCCGCAGACGGTCAACGTCTTCGTGACCCTGTCGCGCAACCACTTCTATGACGGCATCCCGTGGCACCGTGTCGTGGCGGCCTTCATCATCCAGGCGGGCGACCCGTCGTGCATCGGCAACGTGCAGGCGCTGCCCGCGACGCCGTCGGGCACCTGCGGCAGCGGCGGCCCCGGATTCCACTTCGACGACGAGCCGGTGAAGCAGCAGTACGTCGACGGCTCCATCGCCATGGCCAACAGTGGCGCAAACACCAACGGCTCGCAGTTCTTCATCTCCAGCGCCGACAACAGCAAGAACCTGCAGCCGCAGTACAACCTCTTCGGCAAGGTCGCCACGGGACTGGACGTCGTCGGCAAGATCCAGCAGGGCGACATCATCCAGTCGATCACCGTCACCGAACAGCAGTGAGCGACAGCGCGGATCGCGCGCTGCAGGAGCGGGCGGAGCGCGTGATGCCCGGCGGCGTGTCGAGCCCGGTGCGCGCGTACCGCGCCACCGGTGGCGTGCCGCCGGTGATTGCGTCAGGCGAGGGCGCGTACGTCGTCGACTCCGGAGGACGGCGGTACGTCGATCACGTGCTCGCGTACGGTCCGCACATCCTGGGCCACAACCCGCCCGCGGTGGTGCAGGCGGTGCGCGCGCAGCTCGACCACGGGATCGCGTTCGGCGCGACCACCGAGGTGGAGATCGGGCTCGCTGAGCGCATCGTCGCGGCGGTCGCGTCGATCGACATGGTGCGCTTCGTCAACTCCGGCACCGAGGCGGCGATGTCCGCCGTGCGCCTCGCGCGCGCCGCCACCAGGCGCGACCTCGTGGTGAAGTTCGCCGGCGGGTATCACGGCCACGCGGACGCGCTGCTCGCCGCGGCGGGCTCGGGCGTGGCCACGCTCGGCCTCCCCGGGTCGCCCGGTGTGCCGGCCGCCGCCGTCGCCGCGACGCTCGTGCTGCCGTACAACGACACGGCCGCCGTCGAGGACCTGTTCGCGCGTCGCGGCGAGCAGGTCGCGGCGGTGATCGTCGAGCCCGTCGCGGGGAACATGGGCTGCGTGCCGCCGGTGGCGGGATTCCTCCCCACGCTGCGGCGCGTCACCGCCGCGAGCGGCTCGCTGCTGATCTTCGACGAGGTGATGACGGGGTTCCGCCTCGCGTACGGCGGGGCCCAGTCGCTCTTCGACATCCGGCCCGACCTCACGTGTCTCGGCAAGGTGATCGGCGGCGGGCTGGCCGTCGCCGCGTACGGCGGGCGGCGCGACCTCATGGAGCTGGTGGCACCGTCCGGGCCCGTGTACCAGGCGGGCACGCTGTCGGGAAGCCCGCCCGCGATGGCGGCCGGGTGCGCGGTCCTCGACGCCCTGGCCGGCGGCGCCGCCTACGCCCGGCTCGAGAAGCTCGGGCGCCGGATCGAGGCGGCGTTCAGCGGAGCGCTCGGCGAGTCCGGGGTGGCCGGCAGCGTGAACCGGGTGGGCAGCATGGTGACGCCGTTCATCGGCGTGACCGAGGTGCGCGACCTCGCCGGGGCGCAGCGCGCCGACACGACCGCATTCGCACAGGTCCACCGGGCGTGGCTGGACGCCGGCGTGTTCTGGCCTCCCTCGCAGTTCGAGGCGGGGTTTCTCTGCACGGCGCACACCGACTCGGATGTCGATCGCACCGCGGCGGCGTTCGCCGGCGCGCTCACGCGACTCTCAGCGTCGCTTCCGGGTGGCGCCGCGGCCCGGTGATAGACTGACGCTCAGATGCAGATCTTCGACCACTGGTACATCCTGCTGATCCTGCTGGTGATCATCCTGATCATCTGGGGGCCGGGCAAGCTGCCCGACGTCGGCGCCGGCCTGGGCCGCGCCTTCCGCGAGTTCAGGAAAGCGTCGTCGGAAACGCAGGACGCCTTCAAGAACGCCACCACCGGTGATCCGGCGCCCGCTGCGCCGGCGCAGCAGCAGCCCACTCCGCAGACGCCGGCGACGCCGGGTGCGCTCGGCGCGCCCGACGGCGCAGGTCAGCCGGTCAGCGACCCCACACAGCAGACACCGGTTTCTCGCTGAGGCTCGGCAGAGCCCGTCGCCACCGGAAGGACGCCGTGCAAGGTGTGGTGAACGACGAGCGGCGCATGACCGTCGTGCAGCACCTCGAGGAGCTGCGCCGTGTCCTGATCATCTCGCTCGCCGCCTGGCTGGCGGGCACCATTGTCGCGTTCGTCTTCAACGGTTTCGTGCTCGGCCTGCTGCTGCGGCCCCTCAAGACGGTGCTCGGGCATGTGCACACCATCGTCAACGGCGCCATCTTCACGAGCCCGACAGAGGGTCTGTCGGTGCCGATCAAGATCGCCACGATCATCGGCTTCATCCTGGCGCTGCCAATCATCCTGTGGCAGGTGTGGTCGTTCGTGTCGCCGGGTCTGCGGCCTGTCGAGAAGCGGTTTGCCGGCCCGTTCATCGCGTCCGCCATCCTGCTGTTCGGCGTCGGTGCCGCCTTCGCGTACTTCGTGATGCCGCTCGGCCTGGGCTTTCTGGCGGGGTTCCTCGGCAGCAACGCCATGTACTTCCCCGACATCAACCAGTATCTGAGCTTCTTCCTGCTGCTGGTGGTCATCTTCGGGGTGACCTTCGAGCTGCCGGTGGTGCTCGTGCTGCTCGGCGCGATGCGCATCATCTCGTCGAGCTGGCTGCGGCAGAAACGGAAAGCAGCGATCGTGCTGATCATCGCGGCCGCCGCAATCGTCACACCGGGCGCCGACCCGTTCACGCCGACCGCGCTGGCGATTCCACTGATCCTCCTGTACGAGGCATCCATCCTCGTGCTGGCAAAGCTCATGCATCGATGACAATTCGTTGATGCGACCTGACGGACGTTCCAACGATGAGATCCGCGCCACGAGCATCGAGTTGAACGTGCTGCCGTACGCCGAGGGCAGCGCCTTCATCACGATGGGCGACACCAAGGTGCTGTGCGCAGCCTCGGTCGAGGAGCGAACGCCGCAGTGGCGCAAGGGCACCGGCCGCGGCTGGCTCACCGCGGAGTACTCGATGCTGCCGCGCAGCACCCAGACGCGGACCGAGCGCGACGGCCGCCGCGGGCGGGTCGACGGGCGCGTGCAGGAGATCCAGCGGCTGATCGGGCGCAGCCTGCGGGCGGCGCTCAACATGGACGTCCTCGGCGAGCGCACGATCATCGTCGACTGCGACGTGTTCGTCGCCGACGGCGGCACGCGCACCGCCTCGATCACCGGCGGGTTCGTGGCGCTGGCGCTGGCGGCGATGCGCATGCGTGCCGCGGGGCTCATCCGCGTCGACCCGGTGCGCTGGCCCGTCGCCGCCGTGAGCGCGGGGATCGTCGCCGGAGAACCACGCCTGGACCTCGCCTACATCGAGGACTCGGCGGCGGACACGGACATGAACTGCGTGGCCGCGGGCGACGGCCGCTTCATCGAGCTGCAGGGCTCGGCGGAGCACGAGCCGTTCTCGCGCGCCGAGATCGATCAGATGCTGGAGCTCGCGACGTCGGGGTTGCACCAGCTGTTCGCCGTGCAGCAGGAGGCGCTCGCCGCCGCCGTATGAGCACTGTGCGTGACGCCGCCGCGGCGCCACGGCTCGTTGTGGCCACACGCAACCCGGGCAAGGTGCGCGAGTTCGCGCGATTGCTGGCGGCGTACCCATGGCGGCTGCGCTCGCTGGACGACGCCGGAGTCGGTGGTGACCTCGACGAGCCCGGGCCGGGGTACACCGAGAACGCCATGGCCAAGGCGCTGGCCGTCGCCGACGCCACGCAATGCGCGGCGCTCGCCGACGACAGCGGCATCGAGGTCGACGCGCTCCGCGGCTGGCCCGGACCGACATCGGCACGGTGGATGGGGCCGGAGGCGAGCGACCAGGACCGGTTGCGCGGGCTTCTCGAGGAGGTCGGGCGCACCTCGCCGGACGATCGCCGCTGCCGGTACGTCTGCGTCGTCGCCTTCGCGCAGCCGGCGGCGGAACCCGTGACCGCGCGGGGCGTCTGCCTGGGGACGCTGGTCTACCCGCGCGGGTCCGCCGGCTTCGGCTACGACCCGTCGTTTCTCTCGCTCGACCTCGGGATCACGTTCGGCGAGGCGTCCGACGCGGCGAAGGACCGGGTCTCGCACCGGGCTCGCGCGGTCGCGCGGCTGGCCGAGTCCGGGGTGCTCAGCCCCGAGCAGCGCTTGTGAACCAGCG
>JAFALX010000181.1 GCA_019234035.1 Candidatus Dormiibacterota bacterium
CGGTGCCACGCGCCGGCGATCGCAGCAGGCAGGCCGTCGTCGAACCACACGGCGGCGCGCACGGGGTACGCCGTGTACATGTCGACGAGGTAGAACGAGCCCTGCACCAGGAGCCCGGCCGCGAAGATCGCAACCAGCGCACCCCGCAGCGGGGCGATGCGCGCGACAAGCCCGCGTGCCTCGTCGAGCCCGAACACCGCGAGCAGCAGCCAGAACGGCAGCATGTCCGCGGCGCGCAGCGAGTGCGGTGCGCCGTTGTTGTTGATCGCCGCCGCGGCTGCGGGTCCGAGGATCAGACACAGGAGCACGAACTTCGGCAGCGCCTCGCGACGGCGGCGCCAGCACCACACGAGACCCAGCAGCAGCAGCGGTGCGGCGATCGCCGGCAGCATGCCCGCGTATCCCGTGTTGTGACGCAAGTTCGTGTCGCCATGGATGAACAGGAAGTCGGGGCTGAAGTACGAGATGTAGTTCCCGGCCCAGCGGCCCATCAGAGTCCCCAGCGGAGCGCCGTCCGACGCGATGCTGCGCAGGTTGAACTCCTCGGTGAGCGCACCCGGATGCTGCAGCGCCCAGACGCCGAGCAGGAGCAATCCGGCGGCGACGATCAGGGGCGTGAGCCACCAGCGGTGGAAGCGCCGCCGCGCGAACACGGCGACGAAGACGCCCGTGAAGAGCAGCACCTCGACGCGCCCGGTGCTGTACGCAAAGATCGCGACGGCGAGGAACACACCGGCGCCGGCAAAACGCGCGGGGGTGCTCCGCTGTTCGCCCGAGAGGCACCACAGGACCCCGGCGAGGGCTGTGACCATGCTGATGACCTCGAAGCCCAGCCGGCTCTCCTGCGTCAGCCAGGGGGTGAGCGCGGCGAGCGCCAGCGCGAACACCGCAACCCACCGCGAACGAGTGATGCGCCATGCGGCCAGGGTCAGGAACGCGATCGCGGCGAGCCCGAAGAGCGCCGCCGGCAGCCGCACGGTTGTTGCCGTGAGCGGCAGAAACCGTGCGAATGGAACCAGCGCGTAGACGTAGACCGGGTTCTTGTACTCGCCGAACGCCTGGAAATAGAGCGGCAACGCGGTGCCGTGCTCGTCGACACCGAAGTGGGCGACGGTCCAGGCGTTGTAGCCGATCGAGGCCTCGTCGAGGTACAGACCCGGCGGGCTCGTGGCGAGGCCGGCGAGATTGCGCGCGACGACCGCTGCCGCCAGAAGGACGAATACGGCGGTCCACCAGATGACCTGCCGCTGTCGGACGTTACGCACGTGCGCCGGCGATGAACTCCTCGAACAGCCTGGATGCCCAGGGATGCTGTGCTGTCAGCTCCTCGGGATGACTCTGGACGCCGATCGCAAACAGATGGTCCGGGAGTTCGACGGCTTCCACGATGCCGTCCGGCGCGTGTGCGGTGACGCGGAGCGAGGGCGCCACATCGCGAATCGCCTGATGGTGGACGCTGTTCACCTCGATGGTGCGAGCACCCACGATGTCGCGCAGCCGCGAGCCGGGAGCCAGCTCGACCGGGTGCACCAGCACGGTGTGCTCCGCGGCGTTGTGCTGCAGCGCGCCGTCGACCTGACCTGCGATGTCCTGCCACAGCGTCCCGCCCAGCGCGACGTTGAGCACCTGCGCGCCGCGGCAGATGCCGAGCACGGGCACGCCGTCGCCGACCGCCCACCGCGTCAGGGAGAGCTCGACGGCGTCGAGCTCCGGCGCGCTCTCGACGCCGAAGCCTTCCTGCGCGTGCTCGCCATACCGCTCCGGCGCCACGTCGAAGCCGCCCGCGAGGCACACCGCGTCGCAGCGCTCGTACAGCGCGTGGGTGCGGTCCTCGTCGGCCGTCAGCGGAATGGGCATGACCGCGCCGCCGGCGGCCTCGATGGCATCGAAGTAGACACGCTTCTGGTAGAGGCGCCGCGGTGAGGAGGCGAGGTCGGGCCGCAGCGCGATGGCCACGATGGGCAGACCGTTTCTGCCACTCACGACGTGAACGTGAAGCCGCCGAGATGAACCCACGGTGCGAGCACGCCGCTCTCCCCCTCGCCCAGCTCCACACGGCGCTCGCGGGAGATGCCGCGGACGTCGGCGAGCGCGTCGACGATGCTCTGGGTGAAGCGCAGGTCGGCCACCGGCCGGCTCAGCGCGCCGTCCTCGATCAGAAACGTGCCCTCGCGCGTCATGCCGGTGATGATGGTGCGCAGCGGATCGACGTCGCGCACGTACCAGAAACGAGTCACGTACAGGCCACGCTTCACCTGGCCGATCATGGCGGGAAGGGTGTCCATCCCCGGCAGCATCACGAGGTGGCCCGCCCACGGTCCCCACGTGTTCGGCTGGGCGAGCGAGTGTCCGGTGGATCGCACGCCGTCGCGCAGCGCGGTCGGCGTGTCGTACAGCACTGCTTTGCAGACACCGTCACGGATGATGTCGAGCGGCTGCGTGGAGACGCCCTCGTAATCGAACGGGTAGGGGAACAACGCCGCGTCGAGGCAGTCGTCGCGAATCGTCACCTCCTCGCTCATCAGGCGCTCGCCGATCTTCATGAAGCTGCGGTGCTCCTGCACCGCAAGTGCGCTCAGCCCCACCCAGCCGAGGTGCTCCAGCATGTCGACCACCGCGTACGGCGAGAGGATGACCTCGTACGTTCCGGGCTCGAGGGGCTCGGCGTTCTGATTGCGCAGACACGTGTCGACGGCCTCGTCGGCCATCGCCGCGACATCGAGCCGGCCGATGTCTGAGGTGTGCCGTGACGCGTAGCCGCTGCCCGCGTCACCCATCACCACGACGACGCTGCTCGCCTGCGTCGACACGGCGCGGCGGCGCACGCCACGCGTGTTCGCGATCGCGGTCTCGCGCGACGCAGTGCTCACGAATCCGTAGGCGCGGAGGCCGTGCGCCGCAGCACGCGAGACGATCTCGCCGACCATGTCGGCGCGCATCTCCGGCGTCGTCTCGGCGGTGGCAGCGTTGAATGCGACGGGCCCGTCAAGCCCGCCGTCCGGCTCCGGCAGCGGCGGCACCTCGGTCGCCGGTGAGACGCGGCGCGCATTCTCCGCCGCCCCCATCACGGTCTGCGCCAGCTGCTCGGGATCGGAGCCCGCCGCCTCGGCGACACCCATGCGATCCGCCGACACGATGCGCGCGTGGAGCCGCAGCCCACGCTCCGCCACGTTCTGATGGATGCGGTTGGACGCGAACCGCGTCAGCTGCTCGTCGTTGGCGATCACCAGGGCCTCGGCATCACCCTCGGGGGCGCGGTCGAGGGCGACTGTGGCGACGTCGACGACCGTCGCGGCGGTCACAGCGCAGGCCGCACGTTCACGTTGCGAAAGCGGCAGGGGGCTGCGCCGTGCCCGACGTGCATCGACTGCAGAGGCTGGCCCTTCCCGCAGTTCACCACGCCCCACATGGCCCACTCGCCCGGCCCGGCGACGGCATCGCAGGAGCCCCAGAACTCCGGCGTCCTGCCGGCGTACAGCGCATTGCGCACGAGCCGGCGGCGCTCGCCGTCGACGATCTCCCAGCCGTTCTGCGTGCCGAACTGGAAATTCAGGCGGCGGTCATCGATGCTCCAGGAGCGGTTGGTCTCGAGCAGGACGCCGCGCTCCGTGCCGGCGATCATCTCCTCCAGGCTCGAGTCGCCCGGTTCGAGGCTCACGTTGGTCATGCGGATGAGCGGGATGCGCGACCAGCCGTCGGCGCGCATCGTGCCGTTGCTCTCCTGACCGAGGGCGGCGGCGGTCTCGCGCGACGTCATGTACCCGGTGAAAATGCCGCGATCGACCAGAACTGTGCGGCGTGCGGGCACGCCCTCGTCGTCCCAGCCGAAGGTGCCGAGGCCGTTCTCGCGCGTGGAGTCCGCGGTCATCGTGACGAACTCGCTGCCGTAGCGGAAGTTGCCGAGCAGGTCCGGCGTGAGGAACGAGGTGCCTGCGAACGCCGCCTCGGTGCCGAGCACACGATCGAGCTCGGTCGGGTGGCCGCACGACTCGTGCACCTGCATCGCCGCCTGCGTGCCGTCGAGGATGACCGTCATCACGCCCTCGGGACAGCGGTCCGCCGTGAGCAACGCCGCGGCCTCGGCCGCGATGCGCTCGGCGTTGCCCGCGAGGTCGAAGCTCTCGATCGCCTCCCATCCCGCGCAGAGCTGATGCCGCCCGAAGCTGTTGGGGTAGCTGCGCGTCTGCACGTCGTCGTCGCTGGTCGCGGTGGCGTCGAGCCCGCCGCCGGACTCGACGATGGTCTGCTCGATCCGCGCACCGTCGCTGGTGGCGAAGAAGCGATGCTCCCGGTCGAACTCGAGCGAGCACTCGCGGACCCGCACCTCGGGCACGCGCGCCAGGGCTGCGTCGGTGCGGAGCAGCAGATCGAGCTTGTCCTCCAGCGAGACGGCGAACGGGTCCTTGAGCACCGGCGTGCGGTAGTTGCCGATCGCGGGCTCGAGCGGCGACAGGCGCACAGGCTCGGTCTGCACCCGCGCGGAGGCCCTGGCGATACGGACGGCGAGCCGCGCAGCGTCATCGATGCTCTCGCCGTCAAGACCGCTCGTCGCCGCGAAGCCCCAGGCACCGTCGGCGATCACGCGGACCCCGATGCCCTCGTCGTCGCTGGACTCGATGGCGGCGACGACGCCGTTCTTCACGACCAGGTGCTGGACCGACCTGTCGACAACGCGGCACTCGACGTACTCGGCGCCCGCGGCGACCGCGGCGTCGAGGGCGCGCTCGGCGAGGTCACGCATGCCGGCTGAAGCTCTCCACCACGCCCGCACGCACCCGACCGGTTCCCATCACCCGAACAGTTTGTCTGCAAACGGCCCCGGCTCGTCGTCCGAGCCTGCGCACGGGAGTCACGGGGTCATACCCTTGACAGTGGCGTCAACAATGTGCCGTCGTGCCTCGTTTGCGCGCCTATACTCGATCTCGGGTTGCCCACATGATGAGATTGGATCCGCGCCGGCGGTTCCGCGACCGGTTGCTGGTGGGGATGGTTTCGGTGACGCTGCTTCCGCTCGCCGGTTTCGCGATCCTCGCCGCCTTCGAGCTGGACTCGTTCGGCCACAGCACGGCCGCCCAGGCCCAGGGCGCGATCCTCCGGGACGAGCAGGACCGGCAGCAGTCGAGCGCCGACAGCCGCGGCGGCCTGATCGACGCCCGGGTCTCCGCAATCAGCACCGAGCTGAGCCACCTGGCGGAGAGCGTGAAGACGTCGCTCGCGGCGCAGACGGCGACAACAGTGCCCGACACGCTGGCCGCGTACGGCGGAACCCAGTACAGCGGCGGCATCAGCGACCCGGAGTCGCTCGTGGTCGCTGCCGCGGCCGGGCCGGTGCAGGCCAAGCTGGCCGCAGCAGCCGACACGGTGGTGCCGGCCATGCAGACGCTGCGCCACGACTATCCCGAGATCGACACCGTCTGGATCGCGAACACCGCGTCCGAGGCGCTCGCGGCCGTTCCCGGCTTCGACGTCAAGGGCGCCCTCGACGAGGGGCTGCTGGATCCCGCCAACCCGCAGCTGCGCGACGGCAAGCCGGTGTTCGGTTCCGGCGAGACGCGGCTGACATCGCCGCGCAGCGGGCAGTGGGTCAACCCCACCAGCGGACGCAACCCGGGCGCGCCGTACTGGACCGACGCCTACGGCGTGATGTCGTCCGGCAACAGCGGCGTGTCGGCGTGGATCTCGCTGCCGGATGGACAGACGATCGTCGGCGTCGACGTCTCAGCGGCCTCGCTCGTCACCGCGGCGCTGACCCAGCCCAACGCGACCCCGTTCCCGCCGGCCGCGTACCCGCTCGTGCTCAGCAGCGACGGAACTGTGGTCTTCGCCGACCCGGCGGCGGTCAAGGACTTCCCCACCGCCGGAGTGCTGGAAGGCGCCCATCTCAACCTCCCCAAGAGCCAGCGCTTCACCACCGGGCTGGCCGCGTCGCTCGCCTCGGGCAAACCTGCGCGGCTCAGCGCAACGCTGGGCGGGGTCATGAAGGACGTCTTCACCGCTCCCGTCTACGGGCCCCAGTGGGTGCTGGCCACGCCGGTCCCGCGCGGTGACCTCGAGCCTGATCTCACCGGGCTTTCGTATGGCATCGCCCAGGGTGTGCACGCGCTGTTCCCGGTCGTGGTGCTGCCCGCGCTGTTCTTCCTGCTGGCGCTCGCCTTCGTGGTCGCGACGCTTCTCTCGCGCCGTCTGGTGGGGCCGGTCCACGACCTGACCCGCGCCGCCGAGGTGCTCGCCGAGGGGCACACTGAGATTCCCGTTCCCCCGCAGGGACAGGACGAGGTCGGCGTGCTCGCCGGTGCCCTGGAGCGCATGCGCCAGGAGATCAACGGTTCGCACAGCGCGATTCTCGCGGCCTCGGCAGAGCTCGAGTTGCGTGTGGAGCAGCGCACCGCAGAGCTGCGCTCGCGCAACGACGAGCTGGTCGCGCTGAACGACCTCGCGGCGTCGCTGACTCGCTCGCTGCAGACGCAGGCCATCCTCACCGACGCCATCGAGGCGATCCGCGCGGTGCAGCCGCTGCGCACGGCCCGCGGCTACGTCCTCGACGGCGAGACGCTGGTCACCGTCAGTGAGTGGTGCCATCCCGAGGTCGACGACCCGCCCCCGGCGGGCGTCCTCGATGCGCTGGCGGCGAGCGCCATCGCCCGCGGCCGCTCGGTCCGCCGCCACTCCACCGACCGCTCGCTGCTGCTGGCCTGGCCGCTCTCGTCGAACCAAGGACCGCTCGGCGCAGTGACGGTGCAGACCCGCGTCGCGCCGAAGCACGACACCCAGCGGCTGCTTCAGGCCATCACCGACCAGGTCGCTCTGGCGCTGTACACCGCGCACCTGTCGGCCGTCGGTCGCGAGCACGCGGTGCTCGAGGAGCGCACACGTTTGGCGCGAGAGATCCACGACACGCTGGCGCAGCAGCTCACCGGCATCGTGCTGCAGCTCGAGGCGGCGCAGACGATGATCGACCGTGGCTCGAACAAGGCCAAGGGATCGGTGACGCTCGCCTACGACCTGGCGAAGTCCGCGCTGCAGGAGGCCCGTCGCTCGGTCTGGAACCTCCGTCCCGCGTCACTCGCGGCCACCGGTGTGGTGGGCGCGATCGAGCGCGAGGTCGCGGCGTTCGGCGTCCGCACCGGCATCGCCGCGCATTTCCGCTCGCGATCGGTGCCGCGGCGTGTCGCCCTGAGTCCCGCGGCCGAGGTTGCGCTGCTCCGCATCGTCCAGGAGGCGCTCAACAACGTTGCCCGTCACAGCGGTGCCGCGCACGTCGACGTGGTCATGCGAACCCAGCGCCACGAGCTCTTCGTCTCGGTCCGTGACGACGGCGATGGATTCGACGCCGAGACCGTTCCGGCCCGGACCGACTGCTTCGGCCTGCAGGGGATGCGCGAACGGGTGCGTCTCGTAGGAGGCAGCCTGGTCGTCGTGAGCGCGCTGGGAGCGGGAACCGAGGTCACCGCACGAATGCCGCTGGCAGAACCCGCCGAAGTGGAGCACACCGCATGATCCGCGTCCTTGTCGCCGACGACCATCCCGTGGTCCAGCACGGCCTCTGCCAGATGCTGGAGCTGGAGGAGGACATCGAGGTCGTCGGCCGCGCCGGCGACGGAGCCGAGGCGGTGGCGCAGGCGCGCGAGCAGCACCCCGACGTCATCCTCATGGACGTGCAGATGCCGAACGTCGACGGCATCGAGGCGCTGCGGCAGATCCGTCAGACCGAGCCGGACGCACACGTGATCGTCCTGACCACGTATCGCAACGAGGACTACGTGTTCCCGTCGCTGCAGGCCGGCGCCAGCGGGTACCTGCTCAAGGACACGACGCGCGAGGAGCTCGCCGGGGCGATCCGGACCGTCGCGGCCGGTGAATCACTGCTGGACCCGGAGTGGGTGAGCACCAAGGCCAGCGAGCTGCCGGCGCTGACGGCGCGCGAGCGCGACGTGCTGCGGCTGATGGCGGACGGCAGGAACAACGCCGAGATCGCGCAGACGCTGTTCGTCAGCGAGAACACGGTCAAGACCCACGTGAGCAACATCCTGGTCAAGCTCGGGTGCCGCGACCGTGCCGCTGCAGTGCTCACGGCCTGGCGTCGCCACCTGCTGTAAGGGTCCGCGCAAACCATGCCGCATGTAGGCTTGCGGCCCAATGGCACAGCAACCTCCGGCGCCACAGCAGATTGGCGTCGGCATGCTCGGGCTCGGCACCGTCGGCACCGAGGTGGCGCGGCGGCTGATCAGCGAGTGGCACCTCCTCACCGCGCGCGCCGGCGGCACCACCCCGGTGCTTCGCGCCGTCGCCGTGCGTGACACGTCGAAGCAACGCGACCTCGACCTGAAGAACGTCCGCGTCAGCGACAACGCAGCGAGCGTCGTCGACGACCCAGACATCGCCATCGTCGTCGAGGTGATGGGCGGGACGGAGCCGGCGACCGGCCTCATCGATCGCGCGCTGGCCGCGGGCAAGACGGTCGTCACTGCGAACAAGGCGGTGATCGCGGCGGAGGGTCCGCGACTCTGGGAGGCCGCGGCCGCGCACCATGCAGGGCTGTGGTTCGAGGCCGCAGTCGGTGGCGGTCTGCCGGTCGTGTCGCTGCTTCGCGATTCCCTGCGCGGCGATCGCATCTCGTCGATCGACGCCATCATCAACGGCACCACCAACGTCATCCTCACCCGCATGCGAGAGGAGGGCGTCACGCTTGCGGCGGCGCTTGCCGATGCCCAGGCGCGCGGCTTCGCGGAGGCAGATGCCGGCGCGGACGTCGACGGCTGGGACGCGGCGCAGAAGCTCGTGATCATGAGCCGGCTCGCGTTCAACCTCGCGCTCACGGTGGACGACGCCGACGTCGTCGGCATCGGTGGGCTCGACCGCATCGACCTCGGGTACACGGGGCAGCTCGGATACGCGGTGAAGCTCGTCGCCCATGCCGAGCGACGCGGCCGCGACGCGGTGCAGCTCCGCGTACGGCCGACGGCCGTGCCGGCCTCGCACCCCCTGTTCGGTGTCAACGGCGCGAACAACGCCGTGCTGCTCGCGTCGGACCTGGCGCAGACGGTGTCGCTCGGCGGTGTCGGCGCCGGCGGAGAGTCGACGGCCAGCGCCGTCGTGTCCGATATCGTCAATGCGGTCGTTCGTCGTGGCTCGCAGCCAGAGCCCACGGCGGCGCGCACCGCGCTGATCCTCGACACCGAGGAGTACGACGTCGCCGGATACGTCCGGCTGCGCATCACCGACACCGAGGAGGCGCGCGAGCTGGTGCTGCAGGCGCTGGCGGACCGCGGCGTGCCGGTCGACGACGCGGTGGACAAGCCCCCCGTCGACGGGCCGGCACCGCAGCTCCTCGTGCTCACCGGCATCGCGCCGCGAGCGGTGCACGACCGCGCCCTCGAGACGCTTGACTCGCTGGCGGTGGTGCGGGAGGTGGCATGCGCACTCGATCGCATCTCGCCATGAGCGCGCTGGGGGTCATCGCGCGGTACGAGCAGTGGCTGCCGGTCACCGCTGCGACGCCCCGCATCACGCTCGGCGAGGGAGCCACGCCGTGCGTGCCCTCGCGCGTCATCGGCGAGAGACTCGGACTCGGCTCGCTGCACTTCAAGTACGAGGGTCTCAACCCGACGGGCTCGTTCAAGGATCGCGGCATGGTGGTCGCCGTGGCCAAGGCCATCGAGGCAGGCGCGCAGGCGGTGATCTGCGCGTCGACCGGGAACACCAGCGCGTCGGCCGCAGCGTATGCGGCGCGGTTCGGGCTGCGCGCCGGCGTCGTCATCCCGTCCGGTGGCATCGCCTCGAGCAAGCTGCTGCAGGCACAGGTCCATGGCGCGACGGTTCTTGCCATTCCCGGCGGTTTCGACACGGCGCTGCGGCTGGTGCGCGAGGTCTGCGACCGCTCTCCGGTCACCCTGGTCAACAGCGTCAACCCCTTCCGCATCGAGGGGCAGAAGACCGCGGCGTTCGAGATCGTTGACGACCTCGGCGACGCCCCGGATGTTCTCGCCATTCCTGTCGGCAACGCCGGGAACATCACCGCGTACTGGCGCGGCTTCCGTGAGTATCACGTCGCCGGCCGCAGCACGCTGCTGCCGCGGATGATCGGCGGGCAGGCAGATGGCGCGGCGCCCCTGGTGCGCGGTGCGCCGGTGGCGGAGCCGGCGACCGTGGCGTCCGCCATCCGCATCGGGAATCCGGCGTCGTGGGAGTCCGCGGTTGCCGCGCGCGACGAGTCCGAGGGACTGATCGATTCCGTCAGCGACGCCGACATTCTTGACGCTCAGTCGCGCCTGGCGCGGCTCGAAGGCGTGTTCTGCGAGCCGGCGTCCGCAACGTCGCTCGCGGTCCTGGAGAAGAGCGTGGCGTCCGGCGCGGTCGCGCCCGGCGCGCACGTCGTCTGCGTGCTCACGGGCCACGGACTCAAGGACCCGCTGGCCGCCGCGACACGCGTCGACCCGCCGCAGGAGGTGGCCGCCGACGTCGCGGCGGTGACGGCCGCGCTCGGTCTCGGCTGACGACGTGCGCGTCACCATTGCGGCGCCCGCGAGCGTGGCCAATCTCGGTCCCGGCTTCGACATCCTCGCGCTGGCGGTGCAGTTGCAGAACGACGTCAGCGCCGAGTCGCGCGGCGGCGGCGTCGTCACCATCGATCCGGGCGAGGGCGCATCCGCCGGGTTGCGCAATCCGGCGACCAATCTCGTGTCGCGAGCGTATCTCCACGCGTGCGCCGCCCTCGGGGTGACGGACGTGGGCGCGTCGTTCCGGTGCGTCAACCGCATCCCGTTCGGGCGCGGTCTCGGCTCGAGCGCCGCGGCGGCGCTGTCCGGAGTGCTCGCCGCGGCAGCACTGCACCGCGCCCCCTGGGACGAGCAGGCGGTGCTCGACGTCGTCTCCGAGCTGGAGGGTCACCGCGACAACGCGGCCGCGGCGCTTCTCGGCGGACTGGCCATCTGCGCCGAGGGCGCTCCGGCGGTGCGGATGGACGTGCCGGACGAGCTGCGCGCCGTCGTCTTCGCCCCGGACTCGGAGCTGGCGACCAAGGATGCGCGGCGCGTCGTGCCCCACGAGCTCAGCCGCGCCGACGCGGTGTTCAACGCCGGCCGCTGCGCGCTGCTCGTGCGCGCGCTGGCGCAGCGCGACTGGAGCACGCTCGGCGCCGCCATGGAGGACCGCTGGCACCAGCCGCAGCGTTCTGCGCTCATGCCGGCGCTCATGCCGATGATCGCCGCGGCCCGCGCGGCGGGTGCCGCGGGCGCCGCGCTCGCCGGCGCCGGGCCGTCGGTGGTGGCGCTGTCGATCGGCGACCACGACGCGGTTGCGGCGGCAATGGCACATGCTGCGCAACAACACGGCGTGACCGGCGCCGCGCTGACGCTGGCGCCGCGCAACTTCGGCGCCAGGGTGGACATGCACCCATGACGCTGGTCGTGCAGAAGTACGGCGGCACGAGCGTGGCCACGCCGGAGCGCCTGCAGCTCGTCGCGCAGCGCATCCGTGACACCGTCGCCGGCGGCAGCAGCGCGGTCGTCGTCGTCAGCGCCATGGGCGACACGACCGACGACCTGATCCGGCTGGCGCACAGCGTCAGCGCCGATCCCCCGGAGCGCGAGATGGACGCGCTGTTGAGCACCGGCGAGGTGATCACCGCTCCGCTCCTGGCGATGGCGCTGGCCGCGGCGGACGTGCCGGCGGTGTCGCTGACCGGTCCACAGGCGGGCATCCGCACCACCCGGGCGCACCGGTCGGCGCGCATCACCGACATCGTTCCCGTCCGCGTGATCGAGGAGCTGGAGCAGGGCCGGGTCGTCGTCGTCGCCGGCTTCCAGGGCAGCACCGAGAACATGGACATCGCGACGCTGGGACGCGGTGGCTCCGAC
Source organism: Candidatus Dormiibacterota bacterium (assembly GCA_019234035.1). Taxonomy (GTDB): domain Bacteria; phylum Chloroflexota; class Dormibacteria; order Aeolococcales; family Aeolococcaceae; genus JAFALX01. Next base: position 11,856 of record JAFALX010000181.1, read on the forward strand.
ACGTCGGCCGTCGCGCTGGCGGTGGCGCTGCACGCCGAACACTGCGAGATTCTCACCGACGTCGCCGGGGTGTTCACGGCGGACCCACGCGTGGAGCCCAGCGCCCGCGTCATCCCCGAGATCACCTATGAGGAGATGCTGGAGATGGCCGCTGCTGGTGCGCGCGTCATGCATCCCCGGGCGGTGGAGATCGGTGAGGCATACTCCATGCCGATCCGCGTGCTGTCCAGCTTCGAGGACGGCCCCGGCACCCTCATCTGCAGGCACCCGCGCATGGAACAACGCCAGAAGGTGCGCGGCATCGCGCACGAGACCGACCTCGCCAAGGTGACGCTGCTGCGCGTCCCCGACCGGCCGGGTGTCGCCGCGTCGACCTTCGGGCCGTTCGGCGAGGCCGGCATCAACGTCGACATCATCGTGCAGAACGTCTCGCACGACGGCACCACCGACCTCAGCTTCACCATCGGCCAGTCGGATCTGAAGCGCGCCACCGCGCTGCTCGAGGACGTCGCGCGCACGGTCGGCGCCGAAGGGTTCGCCACCGACTCGGACATCGCCCAGGTGAGCGTCATCGGAACCGGCATCCGGGGCACGCCGGGCATGTTCGCCAAGATCTTCCGCACGCTCGCCGAATCCGGCGTCAACATCCAGATGATCTCGTCGAGCGAGATCGACATCACCTGCATCATCGATCGCGCCTCGGTGCGTGAGGCGGTGCGCGCGCTGCACCACGCCTTCGAGCTCGAGAAGATTTGACGCTCTCCGCCGGCATCGTCGGGCTGCCGAACGCGGGCAAGTCGACCCTGTTCAATGCGCTCACACGCGCTGGAGCCGCGGTGGGCAACTATGCGTTCACCACGATCGAACCGAACACCGGGGTGGTCGGCGTCCCCGATGAGCGTCTCGACCGCCTCGCCGCGCTGTTCGCGCCACCGCGGGTGATCCCCGCGAGCGTCACCTTCACCGACATTGCGGGGCTTGTGCGCGGCGCGAGCCGCGGCGAGGGACTCGGCAATCGTTTCCTGGGACACATCCGTGAGGCGGATGCGATGGCGCTCGTGGTGCGTGCGTTTGCCGATCCCGATGTCAGTCACGTCGAAGGCGAGGTCGATCCCGTGCGCGACCTCGACGTGATCGAGCTCGAGCTGCAGCTGGCCGACATCGAGACGGTATCGCGCCGTCTGGAGCGCATTGAGAAGACCTCACGCGTGCAGAAGGAGAAGGAGCTCGAGGTCATCGATCTGCTGCGCAGTGTTCTGGCGCACCTCGACGCCGGCAACTCCGTGCGCACGATGACCCTCAGCGACGAGCAGCGTGCCCAGCTCCGCGAGCTCTGGCTGCTGACGGCGAAGCCCCTGCTCGTGGTGGTGAACGCCGACGAGGCCCGCGCCGCCGAGCGCGTCCCCGACGCGGTCACGGCGCGCGCGGCTCTGGCCGGCGGCGAGGCGATCGCCGTCTCGGCGCGGATCGAGTCCGAGCTGCTCGACCTCGACCCCGAGGAACGCGCGGCATTTCTCGACGATCTCGGTCTCACCGAGCCGGGTCTGCATCGCGTCGCGCGCAGCGCATACCACCTCCTCGACCTGCTCACGTTCTTCACCGCGGGCGAGAAGGAGGTGCGCGCGTGGACGCTGCGGCGTGGCGGCAGTGCCATCGATGCCGCGGCCGTCATCCACACCGACTTCGCGAAGGGATTCATCCGCGCCGAGGTGGTCGACGTCGACGACCTGCTCAGCGCGGGCTCATACAACGCGGTGCGCGAGCAAGGAAAGCAGCGTCTGGAGGGACGCGACTACGTCGTGCACGACGGCGACGTCGTGCACTTTCGCTTCAACGTGTAGAGGTCAAGGAGACGATGGTCGCCTCCTCGATCGATGAATACCTAGCCGGGCATATCATCGGCGTGTGTTCCGACGCCGAAGGGAGAGGCCGAGCGGCATGGATGACGCTGCCTTCTGGGAGCTCATCACTCTGCTCGATTGGACGCACACCGGCGTCGACGACCGTGTTGTCCGGCCAGTCGTGGACGCGCTAGCCAAGCGATCTCTAGAAGAGATTCACCAGTTCCAAGAGTTGCTCGCCCGGAAGCTCTACGCGCTCGACGGGCGCAAGTGGGCTCGCGAGTCCGGCTCACAGATCTGGTGGGGCGAGCCCGCATCGCTTTCCGCAGACAGCTTTCTCTATGCGCGTTGTGTTGTGGTAGCCAACGGGCGGCCCTTCTACGATTCTGTGCTCGCTGACCCGGCCAAGATGCCCAAGAATATGGAGTTTGAGGCGCTGTTGGATATGGCGCGGAAGGCGGAGGAGCGTCAGCTGGGAGCAAGCCCGGGGGTCGACACCGAGGTTTCCTACGAGACCTTTTCGAACCGTTCCGGCTGGGCCTGAGAACGAGCCGCCACGCTCGATCGAAGAGACACTAGGACCCCGCATTAGCGTCGAACCTGCCCGCGGTCAAGGTGCTAAGCGGAGCCTGGCCTGCCTCAGCTCCTTCGTTCTGGGCGTGATGACCGGCTGAGGCTACCCACGATTCGCCGGGCTTGGTTTCTCTCTGGTCGGTCAGCGCCATCGGATACGTAGGTCGCCACTAGCGAGAGGTCTGGCCACACCTTCGCTCGAACGTCCCACACGGATCCGCCCGAGTCACTGCCTGTAGCCTCGGCCACCACACCATTAGTCTCCACGCGCTCGCTCACCCTGATCCACCCCGGGAATCCTGGAGACTCCTTCAGACGAGAAGGAGGACCGGATGGCCAGGCAAGGACCGTATCCCCGTGAGCTGCGGGAGCGAGCGATTCGGATGGTGCAGGAGCACCGGCACGAGT
>JAFALX010000188.1 GCA_019234035.1 Candidatus Dormiibacterota bacterium
GCGACGAGCGCCGCACGTTGGCGAACTTCGTGAACAGCTGCGACACGTCCTCCTCGGGCACGCCGGGACCGTGGTCGACCACCGAGATCTCGATCATGCCGTCACCGCCACCAACCGCGATCAGCCCGACCGGCGGCGCGCCGTAGCGAATCGCGTTCGCGAGCAGGTTGTTGACGATCTGCACCAGGCGTCCGCGGTCGGCTCGGACCGCAAGGGCACCGTCGCAGTCGAGGTCGATCTTCGCGCGTGCCTCCAGCTCGTGCACCGACTCGTCGAGCACCGGCCGCAGCTGCAGGCGTTCGATGGTGAGGTCGAGCCTGCCGGCTTCCGCTCGCGTCACGACGAGCAGGTCCTCGAGCAGGCGGTGCAGCCGGTTGCCGCCGCGCGTGAGCAACTCGAGCAGCCGCCTGCGCGAGGGGTCGTCGAGCCGGTCCCAGCCGTCCGTCAGCGTCTCGGCGCTGCCGCGCATCAAGAGCACCGGACCGCGCAGCTCGTGCGCGGTGATGGCGACGAACTCCGCCTTCTCGTCGGCGATCTTGCGCAGCCGTTCGTTCGCCTCCGCCAGCGTGCGCGCCGCCCGTTCGCGTTCCTCCGCAAGCGCGTGCTGCTCGGTGTTGTCGCGCGTGACCTGCGCGTAGCCGACGAGCTCGCCGTCCGGGTTCAGCAGCGGCGTGATGACCACGTTGGCCCAGAAACGGCTGCCGTCCTTGCGCACGCGCCAGCCCTCCTCCTCGTAGCGGCCGCTACGCCTGGCGGTCTCCAACGACCGCTCCGGATGCCCCTGCGCCTGCGCCTCCGGTGCATAGAACACGCGGACGTGCTGGCCGATGATCTCCTCGGCCATGTGTCCCTTGAGCATCTCAGCGCCGCGGTTCCATGACATCACGCGGCCGTCCGCGTCGACCATGAAGATCGCGTAGTCGGAAACGCTCTCGACGAGCAGGCGAAACTGCTCGTCGTCGACCTGGGCGGCGCGCGTGCCGTCGGTGTCCGGAGGCGGCTCGGGCGCCGCGAATGATGCCGCGGCCCTGACGCGCGGGTGCAGCTCGGTGATGGGCAGCGACTTCTGGATGAAATCGACGGCACCGAGCGAGCGCGCCCGCTCCGCGAGCTCGGGGTCGTTGTCGCCGGAGAAGACGACGATGCGGGTGTTGGGTGCGACGCGCGCGATCTCCGGGATGGCGTCGATGCCGTTCACCTCCGGCATGACGATATCCAGCAGCACGACGTCGGGCTGGTGCTCAGCCGCGAGCGAGATCGCCTCGCGCCCGGTCCCGCCCTCGCCGACGACGACACAGTCCCTGGAGTGCTCGAGCGAGAGTCGCACCAGCGTCCGGATCTCGGGGATGTCGTCGATCAACAGAACTCTGAGTGGCGGGCCGCCCACTGCCGAAGATGTCATTGCCAATGGTGGATTATCGCGCGCGGCGGGGACACCGAATCGCCACGCTGGCGTGACAGTCGGCGCGCGGGAGGTCAGTGGTGCCAGCTCGTGATGTCGGCGAACCGGGCCTCGCTGCCGCCCACGGAAGGGACCGGGGTGCGGGCGAGTGAGGAGTGCACGACGTAGGAGTCGACGGGCGTGTAGAGGAACACGGCGGGTGTGTCCACGGCGAGATCGTGCGAAACCGCGACGGCGGCGGCGATCCGGGCCTGGGCGTCGGTGGCGGAGGCCAGGATGTCGAGCGCCTGGTCGAGGAAGGGATCCGGCGTCGCGCCCGAGACGTTGACGCCGTCCGGCGGAGTGGCGTTCGAGCGCCAGAAGGCGCTCACGTCGGGGTCGGGGCCATTGTCCCAGTCGCCAAGCGCCATCTCGAAGTCGTGCTGCGTGACGTCGGGCGCGACGAACTTGTCCGCCGGCACCTGCTGGACACGGACCGACACGCCGATCTGTGCCAGCTGGTTGGCGAGCTCTGTGGCGACCGTGGGCAGCGGTGCCACGTTCGCGACGGTGAGCGTGTAGCTCAACGCCGAGGTGCCACGCACGCGCGTCCCGTCCGGCCCCACGCTCCAGCCGGCCTGCGAGAGCAGCTCCGCCGCGACCGCGGGGGAGGACACCTCCTTCGGGGCGCCGCCGGCGATCCACGCGAGCCCCTGGCTCACCGCGCCCTCCTGCTGCAGACCGCTGCTGCCGTCGAGCGCACCCCCGACGATTGCGGTGCGATTGATCGCGGTGGCGATTGCTCGGCGCACCGCGGGGTCGTCCAACCCGGGTACGCGCTCGTTGAAGAGCAGGTCGACGAATTGAAACGTCGCGATCCCGTGTGCCACCGATCCCTGACGGTGCATGAGCCGTGCGCGCTGCTGCGGCGTGGTCGCCAGCATCGCGTCGGCGCCGCCTCCGGTGAACGCGGCGGCGGCGGCGTTGAAGGTCGAGTAGAAGTCGAAGCGGAGGAACGGCAGACTGGGCCGCGGCACCGCGTAGGTGTTGCGGGTGAGGTTCAGCCCGGAATCGTTCGCGAGCGCGACGTGATACGGCCCGGAGGTCGCGAGCGGATGGCTCGGATGCGCCGCCGCGGACGCCAGCTGCGCGTGTGTGAGCCTGCCCAGGGGAAGGACGGGAATCTGTGTGAGGGCGGTGAGAAAGGCCGCATGCGGCGCCGCCACCGTGAGCT
>JAFALX010000198.1 GCA_019234035.1 Candidatus Dormiibacterota bacterium
TTCCATTGGGGGTTCATTCTCATCTCGTTCCCCAACCTGGTTCTGATCGGGTTCATGCTGCTGCTCTTCGTGCTTGCGCTCGTGGCCCCGTTCCCCGGCCACTCGCGCGGACGCGACCACGATGACCGCTGAGCCGCTGAATCCCGCGGTGGACGACGACCCCGCGGGCTCGTGGACCGCGGCGGTCCGCCGCCGCGTGGAACGCACCCTGCCGATCAAGGAGCTTCTGCCCACGCGGCAGCCGGCATACGTCGCGTCGTGGGTGTACGTCTTCGGCGTCGTCACCATCGCTGCACTCGTGTGGGTCGTCATCAGCGGCACGGTGCTCGCGTTCATGGGTTCGGCCTGGTGGCACATCTCCGCGCTGGGCAAGTTTTTCAACAGCCTGCATTTCTGGTCCGTCCAGATGTTCTTCATCTTCATGGTGCTGCATCTCTGGGGCCAGTTCTGGGGCGCGGGCTGGCGCGACGGCCGCGCGCGCACGTGGATGGTCGGCGTGGTGATCTTTCTCGTCAGCATCGGCACCGCGTTCACCGGCTACCTCATCCAGCAGAACTTCGATTCGCAGTGGATCGCCGTCAACGCCAAGGACGCGGTGAACTCCATCGGCCTCGGCGGCTTCTTCAACGTCACCAACTTCGGTCAGATGTACGGGCTGCACATCATGCTGTTCCCGATCGGCGTGACGCTGCTCGTCGTGCTGCACATCGTGCAGGTGCGCAGCCGCGGCGTGGTGCGGCCCATCGGCGATCCCTACGTGCCGCAGCGCGTGGAGGGAACGCGGTGAAGGCGCCGAGCAAGGCCGAGTACTACCGCGGCGTGCGCATGGCCCCGTACGACCTCATCAAAGAGGTCTCGGTTGCCATGCTGCTGAGCCTGGTTGTCATCGTGGTGCTCTCCGCGATCCTGTCCTCGCCGGACGTTCCGTCAGCGACGATTCAGAGTTGGGCGAAGGCGGACCCCGTCGACTTCGTCACCACGGCGACCGCTGGGCTCGGTGGCAACTCGACCGTGGCCAACTACGGGCCGCCGTACAACAACGGAAGCGGCTCGGTGCAGAACCTCGGCTTCTTCAGCCCGCAACGATGGGCGGGCGTTCACGTGCGCACCGATCCGACGAACGACTTCGTCCTCCAACCGGTGCTGCAGGGATCGCCCAACGACAGCGCGGTGCAGGACGCCATCACCACCTTCAACAATGCGAGCGGCACCCAGCAGCAGAGCTGGGTGAACGCCTACACCAAGGCGCTCGACAAGGCGAAAGTCTCCGGCAGCACCGTCTCGGTGCCGGACGGAGATTACGGGCCGGTGCCCGTGCTGATGAACCGCATGCTCGAGCTGGCACTGTCCGGTGGCCTGGATGGGCTGCTGCTCACCAGCGGCATGTTCTATCAGACCGATTACACCAAGCCGCTGCTGTTCATGAACGACGGCGGATATCTGGCGGGTCTGGCGCAGGACCAGAGCCTCACGGGCAACCAGTGGGGAATGATGAACGAGACCGGTCGCTACCCGGGGCAGGCATGGCTCTGGCTGTACACGATGTGGTACCAGATCCCGCCGTACAGCGGCAGCAGCAACGCCGACCTCATGGTCGTCCTGACGATGGTCGGGCTGAGCGCGCTGCTCGTGCTGGTGCCGTTCATCCCCGGTGTGCGTGATCTGCCGCGCTTGATCCCGATCCACCGGCTGATCTGGCGCCAGCATTACGCGGAGATGGCGGGGCACCGGCCTCGCGGGTTCGTTCCCCGGCCGCACCCGGAGCCCCGGCCCTCGACGAAGTGATGACACGGCACGCACCGCGGCTGCGGCCGCGTGCCGGAGCACAGGACGCAACGACGCGGCACAACGCCGTGTCGACGCCGTCTACGCGGAGTGCAGCCCCCGCCGAGAAGCTCGACGTGGTGCAGCGCGAACGCGCGCACGGCGCCGCGCGTCCGCTGCGGCCGCGCCCCAGACGGGACGAGCTGCCCAGGTCTGCGGCGATCCCGACGTTGCGGTAAACGAAAGACCCGCCCGTTGCCGGGCGGGTCTTCACTGGTTGGGCCGAAGTTGCGCGTCAGGCGCCGTGCGGCGTGCCGTGCGGAAGATGGGTCGCGATGCCCTCGGCGAGCACCCCGACGGCCACTGCCACCGCGCGCACTGTGTATTGGACGACAAGGGCAATAAACCCAACGAGCCCCAGGACGAGTCCCAGAAGTGTTGCTGCCACCCAGTAGATCGCTGCCATGTCCGTTCTCCGCTATACCGTTGATTTGGTACTTGCAGCGTCCCGCAGCGACGCGATACGCAACAGTGCCGGGGGTCCACGGATGGCAAGGGACAAGGCCACCGGTTTCCACGGGGCGAACGGCCTACTGCAACACTGTGTCAGCGATCGCGGCGGGTACAGCGTCCGGGCCCGACGCGGGCGAGCTCGGTCTGAACGGCGTCGTGGTGCCGCTGCCGCATGCTCTCCCGATAAGCTATCAGATGCTGATAGCATTGTTGTATGGCCTCGGTGCGCACGACGATCACTCTCGACGAGGAATTGGCGGAGCGCGCCCGTGAACTTGGGGTGAACGTCTCCGCCGCGGCACGCCAGGGGGTCGCCGAGGCCGTGCGCGATGCCCTCGCGCGGTCCGATCGGGAGGCGTAACGCCAACACCCGGAGCGGGTGGATCGATTCTGGTCCGATGTGGAGGCCTGGGGGGAGGAGTGAGGCGCGGAGAGCTGTGGCTGGCCGAGGTCGGCCGGACGCGACGCCCCGTTCTTGTGCTCACGCGATCCGAGGTGCTCGACGTACGGCAGCTTGTCACCGTCGCGGAGGTCACCACGTCAATTCGTGGGCTTGCGGCCGAGGTCGTGCTGGATCAAGCGCGAGTTGGATTGAGCCGCCCCTCGGCCATCAATTGCGACGGCCTCCACACGGTCGAACAAGCACTGCTCACAACCAGAGTCGGTCAGGTGAGCGACCCGGTCATGCGCCGCGTCTGCCGTGCGCTCGCCTATGCGGTCGGCTGCTGACCCGGCGTCGGTCCGCTCCGGGCCGTGGCATCATCGTGCTCGTGACGGGCATCTCCTCCGAGACGCAGCGCCTGCGCGACCTGGCTCGGCTGCGGCGTGTGCGCGATCGCATCGACCGCGACTACGCGCAGCCGCTGGACGTCGAGGCGCTCGCTCGCGGCGTGCACATGTCGGCCGGGCACCTCAGCCGCCAGTTCCGGCTCGCCTACGGGGAGCCGCCGTACGGCTACCTGATGACGCGGCGCATCGAGCGCGCGATGGCGCTGCTGCGTCGTGGCGACCTCAGCGTCACCGAGGTCTGTT
>JAFALX010000265.1 GCA_019234035.1 Candidatus Dormiibacterota bacterium
AGCTGGTTAATGCAACCCGTGCTGGCAGACGTCGTGATTGGGCGTTCCCAGACTTCGGCACTCATGCTGAACGGTGTGAAGGCATCTCCAGTCGCGTGGGGTTTCCGCATAGCAGCCGTGCCGGCACCGGATCACATGTTCGACCCCCAACTCATCTCCCCGCTCGCAATTCCCCCCTCGTATCGCGCTGCGCTTGCTCGTGAGGACGATGTCCCCGACCCGATAGCCCGACGGATATCGCAAGCCGACGAGCGCCCAGTCGTCCAGGTTCGTTATCCCGATGGTCAGTTGGCTAACCAGGACGGGTGGAACGCTGAGGTGAACTCAACTTCGACGAGTTCGAGGGTTATGAGATCTCGCCGCACATGGCGGCTGACATACGACGCTTCATCGACGCCCACATCGAGGAGTACATCCAGAAGCGGCCAGACGAGGTTGGGGTGCCGCAGGCCCTACGAGACTTGTCGGACTGCCTGTCCGAGGTTTCGCAGGCAGGCGCGGCCCTGTGGGCCGATTTCTAGCCAGCTTTCAAGCAGACCTTCGTCGTCTCTGGGGTGATTGACGAATGCTCGGAGCGCCGGGATAAACCGGCATGAAGAAGGAGATGAAAGCGCTCTACGTCGAAGGGGTAGCGACCCACGATGGCCCCGATTCATGCGTTGGCGTCCGCGAGGGCGACGGCGAAGCGTTGACAGTACGCCTAGGCCGGGCTATTGAGCCGCGTAATAAGTACAACCGGGGTGCGCGAAACTGACGGATCGGATCAACACCGCACCGTGCGCACGCACCGCTTTCACCAGTTGGCACGACGGCCATCACGGCCGCGCTGGGCTCCGCTCGCTACGCCGAGCGGAGTAGCTGATCAACCCGCTGGTGGGACAACCGAAGCACGTCAGCAGCATCGCGACGTGACAATCCAGCCCCTACGAGCGCTTGCGCTGCTGCCCGCGTCGCTTGAGCGGCGTCGTACTCCGCAGCGGTTGCACGGTCACGGCTCCGTCGCGCAACGTCGGCTGCTCGTCTGACGTCGGCAGGAAGTTTCACACGTAGCTCAACGTCAATGGTGTCGCGGTCGACGTGCGGGTCATGTTCGCCAGCGTCCATACGACCCACCTCGATCCATAACGCGATCGCGTCCTGGAGGTAGCGGCGCAGTCCTGCGAGCGTGCGAGCATGCGTATGCACACCACGCAGCATCGGAACGCTGGCGATCCAGCTGCCAGCTTCGTCGCGTTGAACGTCGGCGACGTAGACTTCGTCGCTCAACTCTGCAGCCATCGTCTGCCCAGGCATGGCTCGAGGTCGCGCTCGATCGCGCGCAGCGTGCCGCTGGGAAGATCGCCGCTGTGAACTGGGATGACCGTCTGACGACCGTCGCATCGCACCACCAAATGGGAGCCGCTCTGTCAATGCAGCCGCGGCGGCGGAGCAGCTGCCGCAGCTTGGTGACCGACATTAGAATAGTCTACGCGACTAGACGGTGCATTGGCTAGTCCACTAGACACTCTCAGGAAAGCAAGTACAGCGCCGCGTAGACGGCCAAGCAGACGGGCAACTACGGGGCCGTCTGCACCGCTTTCACCTGTTGACTCGACGCCGAATGCGGTCGGCAGGTCACGCCGGCGCTGGAGCTCAAAGAAACTCCGGTGAAGCCGGGCCACGAGGAGGTGCACATGGGAGCCTTGATCGAAGCGTGGCACACGCTGGTGCCGCCGCGGAGCGACCGCGACGGTCCGCTGTCGCCGGCGCTCGTGCTCCTCACCATCGCGACCGGCGCCGTCGACGCCGTCTCCTACCTGTCGCTTGGTCATGTCTTCGTCGCGAACATGACCGGCAACGTCGTGTTCCTCGGGTTCGCCGCAGTCGGCGCTGGAGGGTTTACGCCCGGTCCGAGCCTGACCGCACTGGCAGCGTTCGCCGTGGGATCCGCGGCAGGCGGCCGCTTGGCGGCGGCGCGGCGTGACCATCGCGGCCGCCTGCTCGCGAGCGCACTCGCCCTGCAAGCGGCGCTAATCCTTGTTGCCTGTCTGGTGAGCGGTCTGGCCCGCGGCGGCGCGGCCTCCTACACGTTGATCGCGCTCCTGGCAGCGTCCATGGGGTTGCAGAACGCGGCCGTCCGCCGACTCGGCGTCCCCGATCTCACCACGACGGTCTTGACCATGACGGTGACCGGGATGTTCGCCGACGGCCGGGCCCTCGGTGGCCCAGGTGCGGCGTGGGGGCGCCGCGCCCTCAGCGTAGCGTCGATGATCGCCGGCGCGGTCACCGGGAGCGTGTTGCTGCTCCACGCCTCCCAGACGGCGGCACTGCTCGTGCCCCTGGGGCTGGTCGTCGCCGTGGCGGCGGGGATCGGCGGCCTATCGCGTCGGCGCCCGGCGTGGTCCGTCCCTTGACCGCCGACTCGCCGGCGCGGGGCGCGTTCAGCGCTTGCGGCTGCCTTTCCGACGGCTCATGCGATCGGCCCACAGCCGACGATCGTCCGCCGGCATCGGCTCGCCGATGAGGTAGCCCTGCGCGAAGTCGCATCCGTGCGCTCGGAGCATCGCCAGCTCCTCGTCGCGCTCGACGCCCTCGGCAACCACCTCGAGGTGGAGGTCGTGCGCCATCGTGATCACAGCGGTCACCAGTGGCCCTCCGCCGTTCAACGCCCGTCTGATGAAGGTCCGATCGATCTTTATGCGGTCGACGCGAAGGTCTCGGATGCGGTCGAGCATCGAGTAGCCGGTCCCGAAGTCGTCGAGCGCGACAGCGACGCCCATCGCGCGCAAGTCGTCGAGCAACCGTTCGACGGCCTCCCGGTTGTGCAGCGCCGTGGTCTCTGTCAGCTCGACTGCGAGGAGCGACGCATCGACCCCATACCGTTCCAACTCGCGGCGAATGTGATCGGCGATGTCGAGAGCCCCATCGAGATCGCGGGCTGACAGGTTGACGGAAACAGGGCGCGGCGTGATCCCCGCTGTGCGCCATGCGGCGATCTGCCGGCACGACTCCGAAAGCACCCAACTGTCGATGTCGAAGATGACGCCGGCACGTTCAGCGTGCGGGATGAACTCGCCCGGCAGCAGGAGGCCCACCTGGGGATGCTGCCAGCGCACGAGTGCCTCCACCCCGGCGATGGTGCCGGCTGCCACGTCGAGGATTGGCTGGTAGACGGTCCGCAGCTGATTCTCCTGCACCGCGTGAAGCAGGGCGCTTTCCAGCGTGAAGCCGCGGCTGCGGAGCACGTGGCGAAGGACATGCGGGTCTGTGTTGAACACCGCCACACGTGAGCCGCTCACCTTCGCCGACTGAACGGCCGCGTCGGCCAGCCGCAGCAGTTCGCCCGCGTCCCATCCTGGTTCTCCGATTGCGATGCCGACGTGTGCGCTGACAAAGGCCTCAGTCCCGGCCGCGACGTAGGGCTGACGCATCGCCGACAGCACCCTGTTTGCGTGCTGGCGTGCCTGCGCCTCGTCTCCCTCGACGAATGCCGCGAACGTCTGGCCCGCGAGATGAAAGAGCGGCGCCTCCTCGCCAAACAGGATTCGCAGTGTCGAGCCGACCGCGATGATCACCTCATCGCCCGCATCGCGCCCGAGCTCGACGTTCACCGTCCGCAGCCCATGGATCTCGATCATCAGCAGCGCGACCGGCTGCTGCCACGCCCGTTGCAGTGCGGCGGAATCCAGGACGAGCTGGCTGCGGTTGCCAAGTCCCGTCCGCGAGTCGCGGAGGCTGTAGTGGCGGAACCGCTCGTCCAACGCGCGCTCGAAGGTCACGTCGCGGACCGCGACGAGCACGGCGTCGCGGCCCTCGTATGTCAGCGGTCGCGAGGTCACCTCGACATCGAGCTCGTGGCCGTTCTTGCGCCGGTGCCGGGCCAGGCCGTCCGCCTGCCGCGTCCGGCGGCCCGATCTCGGCGCGGTCTCGCCACCGGCTGAGCGCCGCCCTGCGGCGCTGATGTCCGTTACTCGGAGTGCCAGAAACTCGTCGCGTGTGTATCCGTACATGGCGATCGCTGCGTCGTTGACCTCGAGAATGCGCAGCGTCCTCCGCTCACGAATCCACATTGGCTGAGGGCTGGCGAGAAACAGTTCTCGGTATTGATTGCGCGAGGCCACCGTCTGGAATGCTTGCTGATCACATTGCGTCGTTGTTTCTGCGCGTTCAAGGTATGGGAAGGACGGTCGTGTGCGCTATAGACGAAGCATCACAAACGGCGGACACAATCAATCAAAGTTCGTTCGGTCTCGCTCAGCGGCTCGGGACCCGGAGGAGTTCCAGCAAAGACGACTGCGAGTGCACCCGGAGCTTACGGAAGATTTCGGCAAGGTGATTGCGGACGGTGCTCTCGCTGACGTGCAACGCGGTGGCTATCGAGCGCACGCGGTCTCCGCGGAGCAGCAGGGTCAGCACCTCGCGCTGGCGTGGGGTGAGCTGCGGCAGACCGGGGAGCGACGCGTCCTCCGTCGCTCGTTCGTAAGCGCCGAAGACGCGCGCTTCTGCGACCTCGCGTGCGATGCGCCAGAATCGCTGTTCGAGGTCCGCCATGCGGATCTGCGTCTCCCGCTCGTCGGTCGGCGCGATTGCCAGAGCGAAGCCGAACCGAAGGCGCTCCGCCGCGAGTGGCGTTATCAGCGCCCGCGTGCGAACCCACTGCCCGGAACGGTGGTGCAAACGCAGGTCCACGCCAACCGCCGTCCTGCCGTCGAGAGCTCGCGCGACGGTCGAGAGAAAGGCCGCCATGTCATCGACGTACAGGATGTCGATGAACGCGTGGCCGATGAGCTCGTGCGCCGGATAGCCGAGGAGCGCCTCGACGTCGAAGCTGACGCGCTCGACCGTCCACTCCGCATCGAACGTCCCAAGCACCAGGCCGGCGACATGTTCCGGCCATTCCTGCGCGCTCGCTTGTGGAAGCAGCGCGGCTACGTCGCCGTCCAGCGGCGAGAGCACCCATATCGCGCGATGACGATCGTCGCGCTCCCACGCCGCCACCCAATTGTCGGCGTCGAGAAACTCGCCGTCAGCGCGACGCAGCCGCCGGCGGGCGTGGAAGGCGCTTATCGTCCCGTCGATCAGCAACTGCATCAGCGCGTCCTCGCGCGCTGGATCCTCCACGAGGACATGCAGATCGACGGTTGATGGCACCTCGTATCCGTACCCGAGGAGCTCAGACAGTCGAGGGCTCGCGACGAGCACCGTACGACGAAGCACGTCGATCAGTGCCACCGCAAACGACACCTGGCGTA
>JAFALX010000320.1 GCA_019234035.1 Candidatus Dormiibacterota bacterium
TCGGAGCGGAGCAGCACCATGTCGGGACCGCCGACCGGCCGGCGACGCTCGCGGATGCGCGCCCGCTTGCCGACCTTCTCGCGGAGATAGAACAGCTTCGCCCGCCGCACCTGGCCGTGGCGCAGCACCTCGATCTTGTCGAGTCGCGGCGAGTGCACCAGGAACGTGCGCTCGACGCCGACGCCGTGCGCCACGCGCCGGACTGTGAAGCTGGTGCCGAGGCCGCGCTTGCCGTTGACGGCAATCACGACGCCCTCGAACACCTGGATGCGCTCGCGCGTTCCCTCGACGACCTTCACGTGCACGCGCACGGTGTCGCCGGCCCGCAGGACGGGTACTTCGCGCTTCTCCTGCTCGCGCGTGATCAGATCGATGACATTCATAGCTGTGCTTCCTCGGTCTCGCGGAGCGACCGTACCAGATCCGGTCGCACGGTTCTGGTTCGATCCGCTGATTGCTGCCGGCGCCATTCGGCGATCTGCTTGTGATGGCCGCCGCGGAGGACGTCGGGAACCGAGTCTCCCTCGAACGTGGCCGGTCGTGTGTACAACGGTGCCTCAAGTCCGCCGGCGGCGCCCGCAGAGAATGTCTCCTCGGCGAGTGACTCGGGCGAGCCGACGACGCCGGGGATGAGCCTCGCGCTCGCTTCGATGACGGCCATCGCCGCAAGCTCCCCACCGCTGAGCACGTAGTCGCCGACGGAGAGCTCCTCGCCGATCTCGTCGCGCGCCCGCGCGTCCACGCCCTGATAGCGGCCGCAGACGAGGAGGAGCGCCTCCTCCTGCGCGAGCTCACGGGCCACGTCCTGCGTGAAGACGCGTCCCTGCGGCGACAGCAGGATTGCGCGGACGGCCGGATCCGCCTCGCGGATCGCGCGCACCGCGCGGACGATCGGCTCCGGCTTCATCACCATGCCCGTGACGCCGCCGAACGCTGCGTCGTCCACCTGGCGATGCGGATCGTCGGTGTGGTCGCGCAGGTCGTGCACCAGCAGCGTGAGCACGCCGGATTCGAGCGCGCGTCCGACGACCCCGATCCCGAGCGGGCCGGGGAACACGTCCGGAAAGATGGTCAGCACGTGGACGCGCATCAGACGGGGTCCTCGGGCTGCGGCGCGATGGTCATCACGCCGTGCTCGGTGTCGACGCCGCGCACGAACTCACGAACCATGGGGTAGCGCACCTGCGTGCCGCGTGCAGCGATCACCAGGATGTCGGCGGCGGGGGCGGGCTCGACGTCGACGATCGTGCCGAGCGGCGCGCCGTCGACGCTGACGCACCGCATGCCGATGAGCTGCCAGACGAACCACTCGTCCTCGTCGAGCGGACGCGCGGCGACGGCGTCGACGCACAGATACGCGCCGCGCAGCTCCTTCGCCTGCTCGGGGGTGTCGATGCCGCCCACGCTCAGGAGCACGCTGCCGTCACGACCGGCTCTCGCCGCCCGCACGCGCAGCTCGCGCCCGCCCTCCTCGACGCGCAAGCGCATGCCCGCGCGGAAGCGTGCCGCGTCGCCGCCGAGCGGCTCGACGCGCAACTCACCTTGGACGCCGTGGACGCCCCGCACCAGCGCTGCACGCAGCGTGGCGGGAGCGGCCACTCCGGCACCCTCGCGGGCGGTATCGGTCACTTGCGGTCCTTCAGCTCCACCTGCACGCGCTCGTGATGACGCAGCCCTGCGGACCGCACCACGGCGCGGATGGCCTCGATGTTACGGCCAGTCTTGCCAATTACCTTGCCCATGTCGGCGTCGTTGACCTTCAGGCGGACGATGGTTGTGCGGCCACGGGGCTGCGTCTCGACCTCGACGCCGTCCTTCTCCGCCGCGATCTTCTCGGCGATGAACTTGGTCAGATCCGCGTAGTCGGCCATGGTCAGCTCGCCGCGTCGGCGCCGGCCGAAGGTGCGTCGGCGGCAGGTTCGTCCGCAGCAGGCGCGGGCTCCGCAGCCGGAGCGGGAATCTCCTTCGCCGCTGCGGCCGGGGCCGGAGCCGTGCGTCGTTGTGTGCCCGCCAGGATGCCCTGCTGCACGAGCAACGAGCGAGCGCTGTCGCTCGGACGCGCCCCGCGCTTCATCCAGACGCGGACCTTCTCCTCATCGATGCGCACGACCGCGGGGTTCGGCAGCGGGTCGTAGAACCCGATCGCCTCGATGAACCTGCCGTCGCGCGGACTGCGTGAGTCCGCGACCACCAGCCGGTACACCGGCCGCTTGGTGGTGCCCATGCGCTTCAGCCGAATCTTGACCACGGCTCCTCCTCAGTGGGCCGGCGCGGTGCGCCGGTTGTGTGCCTGTTCGATTGGGTGTGTGTTGCTCATCCGATTCCGAGCTGTGTGGGGTCGAGGCCCTGCAGCTCGCGGAGCATGCGCGCCTTGCCGCGCAACCCCTTGCCCGGCTTGCCACCGATCGCCTTGAACACCGACTGCATCTGGTCGAATCCCTTCAGCAGCTTGTTCACGTCGGCGAGGGTCGTGCCGCTGCCCGCCGCGATGCGCTTGCGTCGCGATCCCTTGATCAGCTCGGGGTGGATGCGCTCGTGCGGCGTCATGGACAGGACGATCGCCTCCATGCGGTTCATATCCTGCTCCGACGGCATCGCACCACCGGCCTGCTTCATGAGGTTGCGGCCGCCGGGCATCATGCCGAGCACGTTCTCGAGCGGGCCCATGCTGCGCACCTGACGCAGCTGTTCGACGAAGTCCTGCATCGTCAGGCGCCCCTTCATCGAGCGCTCCATCAGGTCGCGCGCGTCCTTCTCGGACACGCGCTCCTGCGCCCGCTCGACCAGCGTGAGCACATCGCCCATGCCGAGGATCCGCGACGCCATGCGGTCGGGCGCGAACGGCTCCAGCTCGCTCACCCTCTCGCCGGTGCCGACGTACATGATCGGCTTGCCGATCGCCTCGCGCATCGACAGCGCGGCGCCGCCGCGGGCGTCGCCGTCGAGCTTGGTGAGCACGACCCCGTCGATGTTCACGGCGTCGTTGAAGCCCTTGCCGACGTTGACCGCCTCCTGGCCGGTCATCGCGTCGACGACGAGGATCGTCTCGTTGACAGTGACCTGCTTGCGGATCTGGCGCAGCTCATCGAGCAGCGGCTCGTCGATCTGCAGCCGGCCGGCGGTGTCGATGATGACGACGTCGCAGTTGAGGCGCTTCGCCTCCTCGACGCCGCGCTTGGCGAGCTGCGGCGCCCTCTGCGACGACCCCTGCGGCACAGCGACCGGGATGTTGTTGTCGTCGCCGAGCTTCTTCAGCTGCTGCACGGCGGCGGGGCGCTGCACGTCGGCGGCCACCAGCAGCGGGCGGTG
>JAFALX010000414.1 GCA_019234035.1 Candidatus Dormiibacterota bacterium
CTGCTCGACCAGCGGGTGATCGGGGATCTCGATGGGTCCTGTCGGGTTCTCGTTCTGACACGCCGTCAGCGCCGGGAACACCGCCGCCATCACGTCGTCCGACTCGAGTCGCTGCAGCGGCGCCGGGTTCTTGCGGCCGCCCTTGAACCGGAGCACGGCGAGCGAACGGTTCAGCGTCCAGCGCCAGCGCACCTGGAACATCGGCGCGAACAGTGCGGCGCGGCGCAACACCTCTACGACCGTGCGCGAGGACAGAAACCGCGGCACGTCCTCGAGCGGCACGCTGTGCTGCGGGCCGAGGGAGAGCAGCACGCTGTTGTCGCTCGCCGCGGCCTGCAACTCGAAGTCGTACGTGGCGCAGAACCGCTTTCGCAGCGCGAGCCCGAGCGCGCGATTCAACCGCGCGCCGAACGGCGCGTGCACGACGAGCTGCATGCCGCCGCTGTCGTCGAAGAACCGCTCCAGGATGATTCGTTCGTGCGTCGGCAGGTGGCCGAGCGCGGCGCGCCCGGCGGCCAGGTACTGCACGACGAGTGCGGCCACCTCGTTGTCGACGCCGCAGCGCTGTTCGACCAGCGTGATCGCCGTGTCGGCATTGCCCTCCGCGAGCAGCGCGTCGATGTCGCGGCGGAGCGCCGAGACGTCCTCCGACAGCTCGCGTGTGCGCCCCGGCGCCTCTCCCAGCCAGAACGGGACCGACGGCGGCGCACCGTTGGCGTCGACGACACGCACCGTTCCCGAGCTGACCCGCGTGATCCTCCACGACGTGCTGCCCAGCAGAAAGATGTCTCCCGCCATCGATTCGATCGCCCAGTCCTCGTTGACCGTGCCGATGAATGTGTCGTCGGGCTCGGCGACCACGCGGTAGTCGCCCGTCTCGGGGATGGCGCCCCCCGAGGTCAGCGCCGCAAGCCTCGCACCGCGCCGCCCGTGGAGCTCGCCGTTGACGCGGTCGCGGTGGAGGTAGGCGCCCACCCGTCCGCGTCCCGTGGCGATCCCGTCGGACTCCAGCGCGACCATGCGGTCGAAGTCCTCGCGGCGCAGGGACTCATACGGCGCGGCGCGGCGCATGAGCGCGAAGAGGTCATCCTCCTTCCACCGCGCGGCCGCGCATTCTGCGACGATCTGCTGCGCGAGGATATCCAGGGGAGCATGCGGGGGTTGGAGCGCATCGAGACGGCCCGCGCGGACGGCTGCGAGCAGGGCACACGACTCGACCAGCTCGTCGCGCGTCAGCGGGTAGAGGCGGCCCTTCGGCGTTCCGCCGCGGCTGTGCCCGGAGCGACCGACGCGCTGCAGGAACGTGGCGATGCTGCGCGGCGACGCGATCTGGCACACGAGCTCGACCGGCCCGATGTCGATGCCGAGCTCGAGCGACGCCGTGGCCACCAGCGCGCGCAGCTCGCCGGCGCGCAGCCGCGTCTCGACGCGCAGGCGGCGTTCCTTCGACAGGCTGCCGTGATGCGCGGCGACCACGTCGTCGCCGAGCCGTTCGGCGAGCAGATGCGCCACCCGTTCGGAGAGCCGGCGCGTATTGACAAACACGATGGTGGTGCGGTGCTTGCGGACGTGCTCCGCGATGCGATCGAGGACGTCGGCCATCTGCTCGCGCGACGCGACCGCGCCCAGCTCCTCTTCGGGAAGCTCGATCGCGAGGTCGAGATCTCGCTGATGCCCTGTGTCGACGACCGCACACGCGCCGGTGGCGCCTACGAGAAAATGGGCGATGGTCTGGATTGGCCGCTGCGTCGCCGACAGTCCGATGCGCTGCGGCGGGGCAGGGCACAGGTGCGCCAGGCGCTCGAGCGTGAGCGTGAGGTGCGACCCACGTTTGTCCCGCGCCACCGCGTGGATCTCGTCGACGATCACCGTGCGAACGCCGCGCAACATCGCCCGCGTGCGCTCGGCGGTGACCAGCAGGTACAGCGACTCGGGAGTGGTCACGAGAATGTTCGGCGGACGTCGCACCATGGCGGCGCGCACCGATGGCGGCGTGTCGCCGGTGCGAACCTCGGCGCGCAGGGTGACCGCCTTCAGTCCCATCCGCTCCGCCACCTCGGCGATCTCTCGCAGGGGACGCTCGAGGTTCTGCTGGATGTCGACGGCGAGCGCCTTCAGCGGCGACACGTACACGACCTGCGTCTGGTCCTGCACGTCCGCGCCGTTCTCGGCCGCCACGTACAGCGCGTTGATGCACGCGAGGAAGCCGGCGAGGGTCTTGCCGGATCCCGTCGGCGCGGCGATCAGCGTGTTCTCGCCGGCATCGATGCGGGGCCAGCCCTGCTCCTGGGCGGGCGTCGGTCCCTCCGGAAACCGCTCCGCGAACCAGGCTTCGACGGCCGGATGAAACCTCATCGACTCAGTATGCCGCAGCGAACTTCTGTTCGTGGTGCACGCGCCCCTGGTTGGCTCGAAGGGCAGGTGATCAAGTGTCGGTGATGGGGAGCGCGCTCGGGGTGGTGGCGATGCCTGGCGCGCGCGCGCGCGTGCGTCCTCACATGGCGGCGGGCGCATGCGCCGCGCTGCTGCTCGCGGCGCTCGCCGTGGCGCTGCCCGGCCACATCACCCCCGCTGCGTCGGGCTCAGTGATTGGGGCGCAGAGCTACCGGCTCGCCGTCGACACCTCCAACGGCACCATCACGGTGCAGACGCCGACCGGAGTCGCGGCAACGAGCTTCCCGCTGGCCATGTGGGCCGGTGACGAGGCACGCCCCGCGGGCTCGCGCCTGCAGATTCGCGTCGCAGGTAACACCGTCACGGAGACGCGGCTCAGCTCCACCGGTGCGGTGGCGCAGCAGGCCGTCCTGACGGCGTTCCCCCGCTGGGTCACCGTTCGCTACGCGCTGGGCAGCGACGAGGAGGAGGCGGTGACCCCGCAGTTCTTCTTCGACGGTTCGCGGGGATTGGACATGTCGAAGGTCAACGCGGGCTTCAGTCCGGACGCGCCGGGGAGTATCGGCCGGCCCTCCCTCGCCACGACCGGCCGGCGTCCGCTCGCTCCCGCGCCGCTGCAGATCCAGATGCATACGCCGGGCGGCTACCTCGGCATCGGGCTGATGCAGGTCCCCGACGCCACCGAGCTTCGCGTTGATCCGAGCGGCGCCATCTCCGTCAACTATCCGCTGCACCTGCTGCACTCGATCCCCGATTCCGGCGCGGGTGGCTGGAGCGGCGGCATGATCCGGTTCCCGGCGTTCGTCGTCACCCTCACGCCCGACACGATGTCGGGTCTGAGTGACTACCACGCCGCCGTCGCCGCCGGGGGTGCCGCTCCCGCCGTCGCGCCGCAGCAGGCGGGGTGGTGGCACCTCCCCATCGTCGACACGTGGGGCGCCCAGATGGCCGAGCACGTGATCCGCGGCAGCGGCGGCTTCACAGCCGCCTGGGTGCGCAACTTCGTCAGCCAGGTGCAGCAGCAGTACGGGCTGAAGCGCTTCACCCTCGTCATCGACTCACGCTGGGAGCAGGATCTGGGATCGCCGCTTCCGGACGTGGCGCGCTTCGGTGGTGTCACCGGGATGCGCTCGCTCATCGATGACCTGCACGCCATGGGCCTTCGCGTGCTGCTCTGGTGGCCGATGTGGTCGACCGGCACCCCGTCCGGCGCGGCCAGCATCGGATCAGAGGTGGCCGCGGTGGATCCGACCGCAACCGGGTTCCAGGACGCGATGAGCGCCACCGTCACCGAGATGCTGGGCCAGGGACCCGGTGACCTCGGGGCCGACGGGCTGAAACTCGACTGGGAGTACGCGATCCCCGAGGTCACCTCGAACCCCGCGCTCGGCATCGGCGACGCGGCGCTCTACCGCTACCTCGAGGTGATCCACACCGCGGCCCACGGGGCGCGCTCGGACGCGCTGGTCGAGGCCAGCGCCGCGTCACCGCAGTTCGAGCAGGTCACCGACTCCGTCCGTCTGTACGACGCCTGGAGCGAGCAGGCCTGGGACGCACGCGCAGCGATCGTGGCCGCCGCGGAGCCCGGCGTGCTCATCGACGGCGACGGCTGGCAGACGACCCCCGCCGACGCGGTCGCCCACGTGCTGTCGAGCACCGTCTACGGAGTCCCGGCTCTGTACTTCGGCGGAACGTGGGCCAGCGGAAAGCCGGTACCGGACGCCACCGCGCGCCTCCTCGGCAGCGTGGCCTCGCTGGCGGCACAGAAAGGTTCGGGCACCGTGGTCACCCTGCCCGGCGGCGGCTGGGAGCTGCTCTCACACGGACGCGACGTCGCCCAGACGCTCGACGGCGAGACCGGTGCCGTGGTCTGGACGCAACAGCCGGGCGGCTCGATGACCGGCCACGTCGTCTCGAGCATCGGCGGCACCGTGTCGATCCCCCTTCCCCGCGAAGGCAGCGCCACCGTCGTGGCCCCCAACGGCCGGCACGTCCCACTGACGCGCGCCGGCAACAGGGTCGGGGCCAAGCTCACGGCCCACGACATCTACACGATCACGCTGCGCTGAGC